>JAJTBI010000059.1 GCA_021286935.1 Geobacteraceae bacterium | reverse complement strand
GCGGCAGATGCCTATGGACCACGACTTGATGACAATATCATCAAGGTGAAGCGGGAGATGTTTCCGGCAGAACGAGACCTAAGGATCGGTGAAAAAATACGGATTGAGTTTAGCGGAGGCAGAGAGCGAATACTGGTAATTCTTGATCAGGATGAACAGGAGGTGACCCTGGATGGCAATCACCCCCTGGCCGGTCTTGACCTGACCTTTGCCCTGCGGCTGGATGCAGTGCTATGAGCAGGCCTGACCGTTATGTCTCGTTTGTGGGGATTGATGGCGATGTGAATGCCAGAAAACTTATGGAGCTACTGCGTAGACATATTGATGATCCGGAAAAGACCAACCGTTTTTGGGAGTTGTTCAAGGCGAAGCTGGAGCGGATTAAACAGCCCGATGAAGTCAGTGGTTTCAGCCAGGATGAGCTGTATCTGATTCATGCCTACATCAACAACATCAGAGAACTGTTTGAGGTATACGATGATCAGCCGGCACTTGCACTGCTGGATCAGATTGAAGCAGAGAGCTGCTGACTCCGGCAGTCAGCAGCGCTCTTTTGACAAGCGTTATTCGGTTACCTTCTTTTCTTCTTGCGGTCCATCCTGCTTGGGCAGTTTGTTTTTTAGTGCTGCAGCTTCAGTTTTCGCAGCGGCCTTTGCTGCCAGATAGGCATTAAGTATTTCTTTGTAATCAACGGTTCCGGTTAGCTCCGGTTTCATTGAAAATACCGGTGTACCGTAACGGTTAAAGCTGCTGATATTTTCTATGCCCAACTGGTACTGCTTGTCTTTATCTGTCGCTGCCATACGGGTTTCCATCTTGTTGATCCGTCCTGCAGCATCCAGACCGATATCAAGCACAACGGACATACTGAACTTTGCAAGATACGTATCCATTTTCTGTCTGTCCGTCAGGATCATCAGCGTACCGTACTCTTCCTTGCTCAGCACGGCATCCTGATAGAGGCGCTGAATAAGTGCGTCTGCAATGGTAAGGAACAGAGTAACCGACTCCTCATGATTGAGGTTCACACTGACACGCCGAACCACTCCCGCACTCTTGTCGTCGCCCGTAAGCGGCTGATCAGCAAAACGCTCATCCTTCAGGTCGGCAAAACCTTTCAGGACGCCTTTTTTCAGGCCTTCCTGCACGGAATCAAAGTTTTTCTTCCCAAAAACATCCTTAAACCTGTCTGTTTTGCCCTGTGATTCCTTAAAGACCTCATTGAAGTCCACCTTTATCATTTTACCCTTGCTGCCTGGCGGCAGGGGGAAAATACTGTTAAGAAAGGTGGTGCCGACGTACAGGGTCTGCGTTGTATAATCAAGCAGCAACGGTACCTTAACCGATACGTCCAGATTGTCTTGATTATACTGCAGGTTGTACAGCACTTCCGATTTCTTGGCCTTCATATCAATGGCGCCATCTGCTGCAACAGAAATACCACGGACTATTTCGATCCCTTTTTCCAGATATTCCTGCTTGGAAGCGGCAGCTTTGAGATCCTTAACCGGGACAACCAGATTGGTTATCCTGCTTTTTGAGGAGTAGTTATAGCCGGTTGCATCCAGCGTTTTCTGCAGGGCCTGATTAACTTCCTGGTGGGGGGGGAGCGTGTGGCTGCAACCAGCAATCAGGCTGCCGAACAGACCGAGCACTGCCAGAATAGACGGTTTCATGGACATTGACGTACACTCCTCGCAAGTATGATTGAATGTCGGGCAGAGCAGCCTGTTGCCAAACATTCAGGCCATACTAGACCATAAATCTCTTATATTCAATAACCGACTGAAATAAGGTCATATCTTTGGGGGTTAAGGGCAGGCATGTGCAACGACACCGGGATGGGAGCAACTGGAAAGATCCCCTCTGAACACAAAGGCATCCCCGTTTTTTGCCAAACCGATCCAGGCATGGATAGCAGCCGGATCGAAACCGCATATTTTTGTGCCACCGGATACCATCAACGGCCGTCGGATCAGGAGGTGGTCCTGCAGCAGCAAGGCAAGCGCTTCATCGGCAGCATACAGTTCAGGATCAATCTCACCGGACTTGACCCGCGTGGCATTGGGGTTAAACCAATCCTGCACCGGTAACGTACCGAGATAGGACAACAGCTCTTCAGCTGTCCAGTCATGGGCAAGCAGATCCAGCAATTCAAGCCGGTGCCCGGCCTCCTGCAGCAACGCCACCTGTTTTTGTGATGTCAGGCAGCCTAGTTTGGTAAAAAATTGTACATCAGCCATATGAAATACCTCTGTTATCTCTGTAAGACGTCACTGCCACAACCAACCAGATAGTTAAAGACCTCTTCCCTGCTGCTGACAAAACGTGGCATTTCGTTCAGCAGGTCTTCCAGAAGATGCAGCACTCTGCCATCCGTAGTCCCAAGTGTATCCATGACCGCACCCATCATTGGCAGAATTTCATACAGGTCGTCCCGATTAAATGCAGTCGGATCAGGCAGGCCGGAGAATTTAGGTTCATCACGGGTTTCAACGTACTTACGATATTTGAATTTCAGATCAAATGCCTTAACGATGAGCATGCAAAACCTCCAACTTCTGGCACATTATGCCAATTTCAAATCAAAGATGACATCAAGGCGGCAAGGAGGAGGCGACGCAGGCGTACCAACCAGTACGTTGAGGAGCCGACGACGCAGCCAACGCAGATAGCGCTTTGAGTTGGAATTGGCATCAGTGGCTGCCGCAACCTCCACTGCCGCACCCACCACCACATCCCTTTTTGACGATATCCGACGGAAGCGGCTTGCCACAAAGCTGCAGCGATGCCTTGTCAACAAACCAGTCACCATCCACCTGATTACCCTGCAGTTCGTTCTTCTTCAGCATCATCAATACCCGTGTCTCAGTTGTAGCCAGCAAAGCGGCAGCCTCGGCAATCGGTACGGTCGTTCCTGATGTACACATGGTTGTCCTCCTTAAGCTGCCTTCAGCAGCTCTGCTCCGTTTAGATAAATATTCACCAGTTCCCGGTCTTTCAGATCACGCTTGCGGCGCAACGCCTCAAGCCGTACCACCGGCAGCAACAGCCCGGCATCATCACGGGAGAGCACAATACCCAGGCTGCGGTAACGTTCGATCATGCCACTGGCGCCGGAGTGTTTACCCACCACAATCTGACGTACCAGTCCCACTTCAGCCGGATCAAACCCTTCATAATTGTGTGGATCTTTCAGTACGCCATCGGCATGCAGGCCGGATTCATGGGCAAAGACCCGCTCTCCCACCACTGCCTTCCAGGAGGGAAGCTCCCTGCGTGATGCCTTTGCTACCATCAATGACAGTTCGCGGAAACGATGGGTAGCAATGCCGGTCTCAATACCACAGGCATGTTTCAACCCCATTACCACCTCTTCCAGTGCCGCATTGCCAGCCCGTTCTCCCAGGCCGTTCACGGTGGTGTTCACAAAACGGGCACCGGCCCGGATCCCGGCAATGGCATTGGCGGTGGCCATGCCCAGATCATTGTGGGTGTGGACCTCAATCTCCACCTCAGGTACGGCAGCCCGCAACCAGGCCACTTTGTCGTACATGCTGAAGGGGTCCATGATGCCCAGAGTGTCGCAGAACCGGAAGCGGTCTCCGCCAAGCTCGCGGGTGATTTGCAGTAATTCAACAAGAAACGTCAGATCAGCCCGGCTGGCATCTTCACCACCAACCGACACATACAGGTCATGTTGTTTAGCAAAGCCAAGCGCAACTTTCAGTTGTTCTTTGACTGCCCTGCGATCCTTTTTCAGCTTTTTGGCAATCATCTGATCAGAGACAGAAAGTGAGATATCCACTGCCTTGATACCGCACTCGATACTGGCCTGAATCTCAGGGATCAAGGCCCGGTTCCAGGTGATCAGGCGGGCAGACAGCTCCATCTCAACCAGGGCGCGGATACTGTTCTGTTCGTCCGCTCCCATGGCTGGAATCCCGCATTCAATCTCTTGCACACCCACCAGGTCCAGCAGCCGGGCGATGGCCAGTTTTTCGCGGCGGGAAAAGACAACCCCGGCAGTCTGTTCACCATCCCGCAGGGTGGTATCGTCTATGATAGTGTTGGATGTTGTGGTCATGATGAACTCCTTTCAATGGAGCAATGACCATAGTAATGCAGTAGCAGTGCCAACTGATTAATTTGAATAGTATCAGCATCATATGATTGTATATGTGTTTGCTGTAGCTGTCAGCAGTGCACGTGTGCATAAAGAACGAGCAGATAGTATGTGTAATTTAGTTCTCTATGCAATTTTACATGGTCTTTCTTCCCGATATACTCACACTTAACGTAGGTATTGCTTCAAAAGTGCTGTCTTTAGAGTCACGTTATTTGGAAAAGCAGCTTATTGACAAGTTACTATCCAGGTGTAATACTTCTGCGAGTATTACTTTTAGGGAGGATGAAATCATGCGAGTAACCAGCAAAGGACAGGTCACTATTCCACGTAATGTTCGCCAGAGACTGGGTATTTTCCCCCAGAGCGAGGTTGAGTTTATAGTAGAGGGGAATACAGTTATCTTGCGGACCGTGACCGGAGAGGCAAGTAGGGGCAAACGGCTGGTGGATACTATGCGCGGACGTGCAACGGTGCGGATGACCACCGATGAGATCATGACACTTACCCGGGGCGAAGAATAGCTGTGGCTGATATATTAGTGGACAGCAACGTTCTGCTTGATGTGCTGGAAGATGACCCACGCTGGTACGAATGGTCATCAACACAGTTACAAAAAGCGGCAGATCAATGTTCCTTACTCATTAATCCGATTATATATGCTGAAATTTCAATAGGATTTCAGCGTATTGAAGAGTTAGAGCAGATTTTGTCAGCGGAATTTTTCCAACGGGTGCCCCTGCCTTGGGAAGCGGCGTTCCTTGCCGGCAAATGTTTCATCCGTTATCGTAAGCTTGGCGGTACAAAAAGCTCGCCATTGCCTGATTTCTTTATCGGTGCCCATGCAGCTGTTTCAGGATTAACCCTTTTAACCCGTGATGCTGCGCGCTATCGCACCTATTTCCCCACGCTCAAGCTGATTACTCCCTGATGCACTTGATTGTTACCCCATACTGCCCATGCTGGCCAGCCCGTAGATATGCTCCGCGTGGTAGGCTGGCGGCTGTCCGGCATACATCAGATCCACTTCATTGCTAACCGTGAAGCCCCGACTGGTCAGCAATTTTGAGGCTACCCGGTTTGATGACGGCACATCCAGCAGTACCTTTCCGGTTCCCGGCAGCATCTGTTCTAGCAGTTTTTCTGCGGTGGCGCTGTTCAGTGCACCAAAGGGGCCGATCTGCTGACTGCTGCCAAGGCGCTGCACCACCAGAAAACCTTCTTCTGTCCCGGCTGCTATTCCGTTTGATGCCGCGTAGGCTAATAGTTCGTTTCGAGAGTCACCCCAACCCAGAAAATCAATCTCTTCCCAACCCGGTTCCAGTGGCTTGGCATCTTCCACCTCAACCGGCTCTGTCCCTATCCCCTCCCAACGTCTGATACGATCACAAACCCTGAAGCCACTACGTTCGTAGATCGGACGTCCGGCAAGGGATGCGGTCAGCCAGACCGTTTGGACATCAGACCGTTGCAGTACCTGCATTGCCTGTTTGAACAGTGCAGTGCCGATCCCTCTGCCCCTGGCATCCTCCGCAACCAGCAGGTTGCCTATCCAGCCGGACCGGCCGTGCTTTACTGCAGTGATAAAACCGACCGGTTTTGTACCCTCATGGCAGACCAGGCAGCCCTCCGGTGAGCGTTCCAGCAGAAAGGCCAGCTCATGACGGGTACTGATCCAACCTTCGTCTTTTGCCATGGACAAAAAAGGATGGATATCATTGGGGGTGAAGTTGCTGATCTGCATATAAAGGCCTCACAAATTTTATTATCACAGCAGTCCGATTGCATCGGCCCGGCACTGTTTGCAATGCCGCATCTGGCTGATGATCCGCTCGTTGTTGTTGCGTACTTCCGCAAGCTTCTCTGCGCTGGGTGCCGGAATATGTGCCAGTTCTGCCTGGGGGATCAACGGCATCACATTCATCACAAAGGCGCCTAACCCTTTAATCCGCTCTGCAATCTGCGGAACTTCGGCCTCGTTGATACCTGGGATCAGTACGGTGTTAACCTTGACTACCATGCCCAGTTCAACGGCCCGTTGTACCCCTTCGTACTGACTGGCAAGCAGGATCTCTGCGGCATCTTTGCCGCTGTAGCGCTTACCGTGATAGTAGATATGGCGGTAGATCTGCGCTGCTGTTTCAGGGTTGACCGCATTGATGGTGACGGTAAGGCTGTGCAGCCCCAAGGCATGCAGGCGATCCAGTGATTCCGGCAGCAGCAGGCCATTGGTGCTCATGCATTTGATCAGGTCGGGAAATGCTTCACCCACCAGCCTGAAGGTCTCAAAGGTCTGCTGATTGGCCAGCGGATCGCCAGGTCCAGCAATCCCCACCACCCGCATGGTCGGCCCCAGGATAGGGGAGGCCATCACCTCACGCACCTTATCCAGCGCCTCAGCCGGTGTCATCAGGCGACTGGTAACACCAGGCCGTGATTCATTGGCGCAGTCATGCTTGCGGGTACAGTAGCCGCACTTGATGTTGCAGGCCGGGGCCACAGCCAGGTGCATCCGACCGGTCTTGTGGTGGTTTTGTTCAAAGCAGGGATGCCCCTGAATCTTTTTCATCTGCTCGCAGGTTGTTGCCATGCTGTACACTCCTTTCAAAAAGAAACGGCGCCACGAAGATTTCTCTTCGCAGGCGCCGTTGCCTGGATAATTACCCATAGGCATAGAGCGTGCCAGTTTTAATTTGTGTTTAATATCGATATGTTGCAGTAGATGGCGGTGTGGCGATGCTGCTTTTTTGATCACAATTCGCTCTCTGGAGCAGCCACAACGATGAAACGATCATCAAAAAATTCTTCCAGCACCGGTTTCACCTCTTCCCAGCGCATACCACCGCCACCGCAGCCGGGACGTGGGACCACCACCTGTCTCCAGCCGCACTGGTCGGTCAATTGCCGTAGTTCTTCTGCCGAACGCCTGATCAGGGTCAGTTCAGGTAGCGAAAACGGCGTCTCTTCGACAGGAAAGCTGACCAGCCCCAGCAGGATTTCATGGACATGATTGCCGCGTACCTGCAGCAACCTGCCCAGTTTATGACGCAACTCGGGGAAACGTTCAGCCGCTTGTTTTGCCACACCCTTGCCCATAATAGCTCTGCCATCGCGGGTGAGTGAACCATTGGTGGTAATCGCCAGCATGGCCTGCCCTTGATACGACCAGATATCTACCCGCATCTCACGCATCGGGAACACTCCTTGCTTATAGATTTCTCATGATCCTGAACATTGACCCAACAGAGCTGCAAGAACATGCCCGTGCCGCCTTCATCGGTATGGCGATTGGCGATGCCCTGGGCGCAACCGTTGAGTTTATGACCCCCCAGGAAATTGCCGCAAAGTACGGCATCTTTAAAGAGATGGTTGGTGGCGGCTGGTTACGCCTGAAGCCAGGCCAGGTCACGGATGATACTGAAATGGCTCTTTGCATTGCCCGTGCCGTTTCTAAAAATCAGGGGTGGTCACGGGAAGCGATTGCCCAGCAATTTGCCGCCTGGTTGAAGTCAAGGCCGGTGGATTGCGGCGATACCTGCCGCAAGGGGATTCGGGCCTTTATGCTGCATGGTACCCTTGAGGTGCCGTATAATCAGTGGGATGGTGGCAATGGTGCTGCCATGCGGATGTTGCCTGCTGCTCTGCTGTCACTTCCTGATACAGAGCTGATGAAGAAATATGCGCTTGAGCAGGCCCGGCTGACCCATCATCAGGCCCTGTCCGATGCGGCCTGCATCTGCCTGGGGACGCTGCTGCATCAAATTCTGCAAGGGGCCTCTAAAAACAGTCTGCGACGGGAGGTTGATGGCTTTGTCACCCGCTTCCCTTCCTTTTGTTTTGAGCCGTACCGCGGCCTTGCCACCGGGTACATAGTGGATACCATGCAGACCGTATTTCACTGGTTTTTCAGGACGAAGAACTTTGAGGATTGTTTGGTGGGGACGGTAAATCAAGGCGCTGATGCAGATACCACCGGCGCCATCTGTGGCATGCTGGCCGGCGCCTACTACGGCCTGGAGTCAATTCCCAGGCGCTGGCTGAAAAAGATGGATTCAAAGCTGCTGAACGAGCTGGAAGAACATGCAGATCGGTTGGTTATGGCAAGTCCGGCGGGCCGCTTTTTTTAATTCCAATGCCAACTCAAGGCGCTCTCTGCGTTGGCTCGTCTTCAGCTCCTCAACGTACTGCATGTACGCCTTCATCGCCTCAATCCTCGCCGTCTTGCTATCATCCTTGATTTGACATTGAAATAAGCAGCTCTTCGGCCAGTTGTGCCATGCTGACCCTGCGGGTCATGGACTGACTGCGCATCAGCTTAAACGCGGCGTCTTCGGTGATTCCGTCCCGCTCCATCAAAATACCTTTTGCCTTTTCAATCACCTTGCGGTCTGCCAGCCGTTGTTCAGATTCCCGCAGCTTTGTTTTCAGCAGATCTTCATACTCTAACCTGGCACAGGCCTCAAGCAGTGCATGGGTCAACTCTGCTTCTGAAGGAAAACTGGTCAGAAAAGCAGCAACACCTTCAGCAACTGCCGCTTTTACCAGCTCTGGTGTCCAGGTTTTTGCTGCCAGCAGCACCGGCACCCAGACCTTGCCACGCAGGGATGCGGTCAGGGTGAGCCCGTCACACAGGGCTGGATCATGGCTGCAGATCAGCAGATCCGGCGGCTGTTCAAGGGCGTGTTGCAGCGCTACTGAGGGGCTGCTGGACAAAGCAGGGCGATAGCCACCGATGGCATCAAGCAGCCGCGTCAGATGATCCCGAAAGACCGGATCAGGGGAGCAGATCAGCACCGTTGCAGTTCCGCTCCTATCAGTCAGAGGTCTCTTCATACCTGCAAACAAAGCAGGAGCTGTGCCAGATTTGTCTGAATACAAAAAAAGAGGGACAGGTTGATCAACCTGTCCCTTGCTACCTACCTTTAATCGGATGTTTAAAAACGGATCAGCAGACCACCCCAGGAAAGTCCGCCACCAAAGCCCATTACCAGTACCAGCTGGCCCGGCTTGATGGTGCCGTCCTGACGGAATTCATTCAGTGCCAGACCAACTGAGGCAGCCGAGGTGTTGCCGTATTTCTGCAGGTTGACCAGGAATTTTTCCTTGGGGATATCGTGTTTCTTGGCAACCGCATCAATAATCCGCAGGTTCGCCTGGTGGGGGATCAGCCAGTCAAGATCAGTAGGCTGGATACCGGCCTTGGTGCAAATGGTTTGAATCAATTCAGGAATAGCGCTGGTGGCAAAGACATACACCGGTTTGCCTGCCATGAAAAAGGTATTCTCTTTGGCTGCGATGGTCTCGGCAGTAACCGGCTTACGTGAACCGGATGAGGGGACCTGAATCAGGGGCCAGCCATTGCCATCGGTACGGATGAAGGAGGTAAGAATGCCCTTTTCCGAGGTTTCCTCGCCGCGGATGATCACGGCGGCAGCGCCATCGCCAAACAGGGGAGCGGTGGTCTTGTCATCAAAATTAAGGATTTTTGAGTAGGTGTCAGCGCCGATCACCAGAGCGGTACGGGCCTTGCCGGCCCGGATAAAGCTGTCTGCCGTATCAAGGGCAAACACAAAGCTGCCGCAGACCGAGTTGATATCAAAGGCAAAGGCGTTCTTGGCACCGATCTCTTTCTGCACCATGCAGGCGGTGGCAGGCAGAATCATATCCGGTGTTGAGGTGCCGACCACGATACAGTCGATATCATCTGCACTAATACCGGCATTGATCAGGGCTGCCTGGGCTGCCCGGGTTGCCAGATCAGAGGTTGATTCTTCAGGGCTGACAAAACGTCGTTCACGAATGCCGGTGCGAGAAGAGATCCATTCATCAGCATCATCAACCAGGTAGGAGAAAAAGTCATTGCCAACCACCCGCTCAGGGAGGCCTGCACCACTGCCGATTATACAGGATTGCGTCATTATACTGTCCATCGTCTCAAAGGACGAATGTCCCTTCGTAAAAGTTTCGCCACTATCGCATAGACAAACGCTGTTTGTCAATTAGATGGAGGGGCATCCACCTCTTTAAAAGCACTGAACAAATCCACCAGGCCAAACCCCCACAGGCCGAAAAGGGACGCCAGCAGCAGCTTGGCCCAGAAGCTGTACGGTTGCAGTTGCTGCAAGATCAGCGCCGGTGTCAGGGGCGTACCAGTCAGGTGTGCACCGATCACCGGACTGGCAATCTTCATGACAAAAAACAGGGAGGCCAGCAGCAGCAGGTTGATAGCCATAATCAGGGCGATCCCTTTGTTCCGCCGTCCAAGATACAGTTGCCCCAGCCCGGGCAGAATCAGGCCTGAAAGCAGCAGGGCAATAATCGGTCGTTTCATGGTTGTTCCTCCGTGGCCAAAAGGGCGATCATCTCATCATGGATCAGCCCGTTACTGGCCAGAATACGATGGTTGGTCACCTCATAGTCACTGCCGTCAAAGGCGGTGACCAGCCCACCCGCTTCCCGGACCAGCAGGGTGCCGGCTGCCACATCCCACGGTTTCAGTTTAACCTCCCAGAAACCGTCCAGGCGCCCGGCTGCCAGATAGGCCAGATCAAGGGCTGCTGCACCGGCCCGCCGGATACCCCGGGCTGCCTTCTGAAAGCGGATAAAATGGTTGAAGTTATTCTCCGGGTCAGTGGCACAGTCATAGGGAAAACCGGTGCCAAGCAGCGAGCCAGCCAGTGGTTGCCGGGTGGAAACCGACAATCTGCGGCCATTACGGAAGGCTCCACCGCCGGCTTTTGCGCTGAACAGCTCGTCTGTCATCGGGTTGTAGATCGCCCCGACAACCAGTTCTCCTCCCACTGCCAGGGCGATGGAAACACAGAACCAGGGGAAACCATGGGCATAGTTGGTAGTGCCGTCCAGTGGATCGATAATCCAGACATGCTGGCCATCACCTGCCGGGTAATCACCCTCTTCAGCTAAAATACCATGTTCTGGAAAACGGGCATGGATCATCTCAACAATCAACGCCTCAGAGGCCAGATCAAGCTCCGTTACCAGATTTTTGGCCCCTTTCAGGTCAATCGAAAAAGCGGCATCAAAACGTGAACGTTGCAGTTGACCGGCAGCCAGAGCTGCCTCAATCGCACAATCAAGAAAACGGGATGCAGGCATGGAATAAGCCGTCCTTATGGGGGGTAAAGTACGTCACAGCATTAACAGAATTGACGTCCACTGACAAGGTAATCAACAACCTGGCGAAACACGAGAACTTTGACATTCCAAAACGATTGCGGCATAGTTTACAGCTAATAGAGAAAGGGGTTCAACTTATGCTTCTGTTTGAAAACACCTTTGATGCGCTTGCCACATTGGTATCCTGGATAAGATCCCTACTTGGGCTTTACTCTTACATCATAATTGCGCGAGCCGTCGTCTCTTGGGTTGATCCAAACCCTTATAATCCATTAGTTCAATTCATTGCCAAAATAACGGATCCGCTCCTCAATAGGATTAGAAAAGCTGTTCCTCCAATAGGGGGTATAGATTTGTCCCCAATGATTGCTATCGCATTTATTTATTTGGTTTTAGACAAAATTATTTTAAAGACTTTATACATTTATCTATTTAAGCTTAGCCAACCAGCAATGTTTAGAGGTTTAATCCCATGACCATTACACCCCTGGATATACGGCAGCAGCAGTTTAAGGGCAAGATGCTGGGCGGCCTGGATTCCGATGATGTGGATAGCTTTCTGCAAGCAGTGGCGGTTGAGATGGAAGGGCTGCTGCGGGAGAATACTGAGTTGAAGGAGCAGATGAATCGTCAGAGCCGTGAGCTGAGCGACCACGCACAGCGGGAAAAAGACCTGCGCGAGACCATGCTGGCTGCCCAGCGGATTACCGATGAGATGAAGGCCAATGCCCAGAAAGAGGCTGAGCTGATTGTTTCAGAAGCCCAGTTACAGGCCAAACGGCTGGTGGATGAGGCGGAGCGCAAAGTTGCTGACCTGCAGGCACGAATTCAGGATGTCCGCCGCCAAAAGCTGCAGTTTGAAGCAGAATTCAAGGCGCTGCTGGACAACCACACACGGATGATCGGCTGCGGTGAGCAATAACCCATCCCAACCCTGGCAGCAGGATGGTGAAGCCTTGCTCCTGCGGGTCTTTGTCCAACCCAGGGCCTCCCGCAACCAGTTTTGCGGCATTCACGAAGGTGAGTTGAAACTGCGTCTGACCTCACCGCCTGTTGACGGGGCAGCCAATGAGTGCTGCAGAGAATTTCTGGCAAAACAGCTAAAAGTTCCCAAATCCGCCGTCAGCCTCATTGCCGGAGACAGTTCGCGGCACAAGCGGCTTCGGATCTCAGGAGCGACTACTCAGCAGATTGAACAGCTGATCACCCCCGCATAAATCAGTTCCCGTCCCGGAAAGACGGGTTATTTATGGTATGAAAGGATATTCCAATGGCACAGGCACAACAGGGCGATACCGTCCGGGTACACTACACCGGCACCCTGCAGGACGGTTCTGTTTTTGATTCTTCCGAGGCGGCAGAGCAGGACAGCTGCGGCTGTGATTGCAGCAGCTCCGGCGGTTGCGGTACCGGCAGCGATTGCGGTTGCGAGCCGCTTGAATTCACCATCGGCGGCGGCAACGTCATTCCCGGTTTTGAAAAAGCGGTGCTGGGACTTTCAGTTGGCGAGAGCATCAAGGTGACGATTCCGGCTGACGAGGCCTATGGCCCCCGCCATGAGCAGATGGTTGCCGTGGTCGACCGATCTGAGCTGAACGGCGAAATAGAACCGATTGAAGGACAACAGCTTGAGGTGGTTTTACAGGACGACTCAACCATGCCGGTACTGATCACTGAAGTAACGGAGACCACGGTTACCCTGGATGCCAATCATCCCCTGGCTGGCCAGGATCTGACCTTTGATATCAAGTTGGTGGAGATCGTTTAACCAGGGAAACACGCTGGAGTACAGAGTTTGATTTTCTCCGTGATCCTCGCGGCTTCGCGTGAGGAACTGCTGTTTCCGTTTTTTCAATATAACATTCTGCAGCTGCAAAATCAAAAGGCTACCCGGATTACCGGGTAGCCTTTTGTGTTACGCTCTATCTGTTGTGTTCAGGGTTATTTGCCTGCCGTAGCCACCGTTGATCCCACCGGTTCTACCCCGAACTCCTTACCATCCTTGGGCGGATTGATGATGATAATGGTAAACGGTATGGTCTTGCCGGGCTGTACTTCCAGATTGGTCAAGGAATCACCAAACTGGTTGTTCATGGCTGCCTCAATCTTCTCGGCAGGCATCTCGGCAAGCTGTTCTTTGGTAAGCTGGTTGCCGGCATAGGCGGTCTTGGTGGAAACAGCCTGATTGTTGGCACCAAAGATCATCCCTTTAACCTGCAGAGCCGCACGGGGTTTGGTATAGCTGTTCAGGGCATCTCCGGTAATGACCAGCAGTTCACCAGCGGCAGCCTTGGGAATAAAATACGCCTTGACATTCTGAACTGAAATCTTGCCATCTTCAGCAGGTGCGGCAGGCTTGCCAAACAGGGAGACCGCTTTTGAATCATTGCTGATGAAGGTGTAGGCCATATACCCCAGCACACCAAGTACCAGTACGGTTATTACCCCGATCAGGATTGAAAGGGTTGAGCTCTGGCGACGGCGGGAGGTGATTGGCAATGGCGGCATCTCTTCAGCCCCGCCAGGAGTTTCAAAGCTGATATCCGGCTTTACCGTTTCCTGCTGCCGGGCGATGGTTTCCTCTACCGGTGCAAACAGGGTGCTACCTGCAGGTGCCGTAGCCGTAGCATCCACGGCAACAGCGGCAGTATCACCGCTGAAGTCCACCTCTCCCAGGCTGAATGCCTCAACCGGTGCGGCTGGTGTCTTGGTCGTAGTCTGGCCCTCTCCGAAATCAACACCTGAAAAGTCAAAGCCGTCTACGCTGGCTGCAGTGGACTGTGGCGCCACCTCATCAAAACTGAAGCTGGATTCGGCGCCGGCTGATTTTGGCGCTGACGCTGCGGTAAAGTCACTGAAGTCTGTTGTGTCAATGCCGGTTGGTGCAGCCGCCGTTGCCGGTGCATCGCCGAAGTCAAAGCCGCCCAGATCAATCTCTCCACTGGCAGCCACAGCTGCTGTGCCCTGGTCCCCAAAGTCAAATGCTGACTTCTGGGCCGTGACATCAGACCCCGGTGCAAAGGCATCACCAAAGTCAAATGTAGCGGTGTCTACGGCAGACGTATCTGCAGCAGCCGGTGTGGCACCAAAATCAAAGCCAAATTCAACAGGCTGCTCAGTGGCCTGTTTTGGCGGCATAATCATGGTCTTTTCTTCGCTGAAATCCAGTGGTGCTGACGCAGCCGCAGGTGCTTCAGTCGTGAAAGAAACATCGCCAAAATCAAAGCCGCTGGCAGCTGATGTATCGGCCTGCCCAAAGCTGAAGGAGGTGTCTGTTGCAGAAGATGCTTCTGCCGGTGGTGCACCAAAATCAAAGGCAACCTCAGGTTCCGGGGCAAAGGCAGGAACTTCTGGTTCGGGTGCCGGCGCAAAACTCATGCGGACCGTTTCATCCGCAGCAGCGACAGGAGGTGCCGTCGTGATTGCTGCCAGATCAGGCATGGTCTCAACTGGTGGCGTACTGGCCTGTCCCATTTCCTTGCGCACCGTGAAAATATGGCGGCACTTGGCACAGCGGACCTTGACCCCCCGATCCGAAACCCTCTCATCGTCAAGCTTGAATTTGGTCCGGCATTGTTCGCATTGAATGATCATCGCCAGCTCCCTGTCGGCAGGTGGTATTGAGTGCTCTGAATAGCTGAAAAATCAACGTATTGTGTAACAGAATGACCAGCCTGTGTCAATTTACTTATGTTCGCATACAGTGCTGTCCAACGGGACAACTGCCACACACTGTGGACTTTGTACCATTACATCCTTCAGAAATTCCCAGGTGGCAGATGGAAAAATCATATTTGACCGGATCTGCAGGATCAAACTGCCTGAGCGCAGCCGTAATTTCAGTGGCCATGCGCCAATCCGGTGGCTGTCTACTGGTAAGCCCCAGCATCCGACTGATCCGTTCAATATGGCGATCCACCGGAATAATCAGCTGAGCTGGATGTACTTGGTGCCAAAGCCCCAGGTCTATCCCGTCAGCCGGGCGTACCACCCAGCGCAGAAACATACAGAGTCGCTTGCAGGCACTGCCACCCGCTGGAGCTGGAAACAGAAAGCGAAAACTGGATTCCCGGGGCAGTCCTGGCTTGCCAAACACAGGCCGGTAATCCAGCCCCAGCACTGCCGTACAAAAACCGTTCAAACCCTGCTCAACGGTCACTGCACCGGCCCTGTGAAACTGGCAGAAGAAGCCTTCAATGCTGCCCCGCTGCTGCCGCATCAGCCGGATAGCCCAGAACAGGGCTGACAGGTCATCTGCGGTGTTAAAGCGATGTTTAAAGCCTCTGCAGAGCTGTCCCTGTTTTGGGGGATCAAACCCATCAATAAATCTTGCCGGGGCGTCTCCCATGATGCTGAAAATCCGTGAGAGACTGCCTTTTATCACCTTGACCGAGCCGTAGGCAAACACCGCTGCAATCAGGGCGGCAATTTCCTGATCTGCCGGATCTGTGTAGCGGTGACAGAAAGAAAGCGGGTCATTGGCCAGATGTTGTTGAGAACGGTTGGCATAGAGCTGGTCAAGCGTCTTTTTAAGTGAACGGGGGGGCGGCAACTATACCTCGGCCTCACGCAGGAACTGTGCTGCATCTTCCGGCGAGGTGGGGTTGATAAAGAAGCCGGTGCCCCACTCAAAACCGGCAATGGAGGTCAGGCGCGGTACCAGTTCAATATGCCAGTGATAGTCGTACTCAAGCGATGTCCACATGGCCGGCTTGCCGGGACGTTTGTGCATTGGCGGGCAGGTGTGCAGGATAAAGTTGTAGGGGGCATCCTTCAGCACCAGCTTGACCCGCATCAGCATATCCTTCAGGGCCACGGCCAATTCCGCCAGCTGCGCATCATGCATCAGGGCAAAATCGTGGCTGTGTCGTTTGGGGTACAGGCGCAGTTCAAAGGGAAAGCTGGCTGCGTAGGGGGCCAGGGTCACAAAGTTGGAAAACTCCCGTACCACCCGCACCCCTTGTTCCAGTTCAAAGGCAATCAGATCACAAAAAAGACAGCGTTCCTTGTTGGCGTAGTGGGTGCGGCAGACCTTCAGCTCGGTGGTGGCCACCGGCGGCAACATCGGCACGGCAATCAACTGGCTGTGGGAATGGGCCAGTGAGGCACCGGCCCGTGCGCCATGGTTTTTGAACAGGATCATGTAGCGGAAACGGAAATCCCGGCGCAGGTCCAGCAGGCGTGTCCGCCAGGCGATCAATACATCGGTCAGCTCTGCCGGAGTAAGGTCTGCCATGGATTTGTTGTGGTCCGGTGTCTCAATAATCACCTCATGGGCACCGATACCGTTCATCACATCATAGGGGCCGTGACCACGATTTTCCAGCTCACCTTCAATCCGCAGCGCCGGGTATTTGTTGGGGATAACCCGCACCTTCCAGTTGGGGGTGTTGGGCATGCCGCTGGGACGGATGGCAAAGATCTCCGGCGGGGTCTTGTCTTCATTGCCATAGCAGAACGGACAGGAGGTGATTGGTAGAGGCTCCGGCTCTGCCTGAAAATCCCTCGGGCGGCGCCCACGTTCAGTGGCAATAATTACCCAATGCAGTTTTAATGGGTCCCAACGCAATTCAGACATAGACATACCCTTCTTTGTATAGAAACGAGGATTTTTTCGTTATGGGCTCGTCAATCAAGGCGTGGCGCGGAGGCGTACCATAGAGTACGCCGCACAAGCCATTCCGAAGATTGGCGGGGCCAGGGCGGAAAAAGACCGTTTCAAATCAGCCAGTCATTCGCCTCTAAATCAGGACCTTCATAATTCAGCATCAACGGTGCATCAGATGGCCAACGCCCGATCTCCTCGCTGTTCCGGGTCAGAGTAACGCTGACAAACAGCTTGGATTTAGGCAGCAGGTTCAGTCCTTCCAGTGGCAGTGCCACCTCGCAGGTGCGGTCAATGACCCAGCGGCAGCAGCTGTTGGTAGGGGTCCAGCTTCCCAGTTCTCTGACCAGCAATAGCCCTTCTTCCATGCTACGCTGCATCGGCAGGCGATACTCGCGGTCTGCAATCAGCTGTAGTGCCAGAATATCATTCTCTTTCAATAGCCGGGAAAGCTCCTGAATGCCGTCAATTCTAAAGAAGAGCGAATCGCGGTTATAGCCCCAGTAGAACCCTTGCAGCAGACGATCAGACGAGTGCATGGCAGAGCCCTGACGGGTCAGGTCAAACAGCCCGGCTGCCAGCCATTCAAAGTAATCTCCCACACGACCATTGATCTCCGGCTCAATGAAACCGGCTGGCTCACGCACCAGACCTGCCGGACTTTTCTTCTTGATCGGCTCCAGCAGTTCCCTGGGCGGACTGATTCCCAGCATGGTGTAGATATTGGTAAGGTGTTGACGGAACAGGCGGTCAAACTGGTCACTGTGGGGAGAAAAGTGATCATCACCAAACCACCAGAACCAGTCGCTGCCCTCAGCGGCATACAGTGAGGTGCAGATCAGACGGGTAATTGCATCGCCATCCACACTGCCACTGGCCAGTTGACGGGCTGCCTCAGGATGGTACTCTACAATTGCCCGGCGAGCGCCTGCCACCAGATCCCAGGCCAGATTTTCTTCAGGATGGCCGATCCAGATGCCGTAATTGGCATTGATCCATGAGCCGGGGTGGATCCGGTGCAGGCGGCCATCAAAACCGGATTTTTCCAGTGCGCTGCTGCAGGTGGTAAGATTCAGGTCCGGTGCCTCGGCAACGGCGGCATAGATACCGGAAAGGAAGTCATAGGCATTGTCAGGATAGAATTCCCAGGCATTTTCACCGTCCAGAATAACCGGAATCACCTTGCCGTCC
>JAJTBI010000058.1 GCA_021286935.1 Geobacteraceae bacterium | reverse complement strand
CCAGACCAAAGGCCTTGATCACCTTGATACCGGAAAAGGTTTCCTGCAGGATAGTGCCGATCCCACCCATCACATCCAGGCTGCGCCGGGCCGAGTTTTTGATCTTTTTACCGATCAGCTGGGCAGGATAGATGGTTATTGGCAGTACCACAAAGCAGAGGATAGCCAGCTGCCAGTTACGATAAAAAATCACACTCAGCAGGGAGATGAAAGAAATCATATCCCGAAACAGGCCACAGACCACATTGGCCATACCATCCTGCATCATGCCGATGTCGTTGGTCATACGTGACATCAGTTCGCCGGTGGCCTGTTTGTTGTAGAAGGTCATATCTTTACGGATGGTACTGCTGTAGAGGTCGTTACGGATATCCTGGATCGCCTTCTGTCCGGCCAGCTTGATGGTGGTATCGTAAGTGAAACGACAGATCCCCCGCAGGACAAAGAGCGCTATGATGCCGACCGGCACCAGCAAAAAAATGCCGGTATCTTTGCCGGCAAAGATCTTTTTCAGTACCGGCTCCACCAGATAGGCAAAGGCGCCATCCATGGCCCCCACCACCATTGAGCAGAGGGCAGAGACCACCAGCAGCCCCCAGTAGGGCTTAAGATAGGCAAGGGTTCGTATCAAGACAGGATTCATGGTTCTCCAGTAATGTTTGCTTCATAGAGCAACTGTGCTGCCTGTACCACATCGTTGCTCGAAACAGCTGTCATACAACGATGATCCGTGGGACAGACCCGCAGTTTGCAGGGGGCGCAATCAACGCTTTGGCGTACAATAACCGCCTTGCCAGAACAGGGGGCCGTACCAACATGGTCAGTGGGGCCGAAGACTGCCACCAGCGGAACTCCAAAGGCCGCTGCGATATGCATCGGACCGGAATCATTGGTTACAAAGAAGCTGCAGCGTTTAATCAAGGCCATCAGCTGCCGTACCGACGTTTTACCAGCCAGATTAAGACACTGCCCCTGTAGTGTCTGTTCAATCTCAGTGACAATCCCCACTTCATCCGGGCCGCCAAACAAGATAATCCGGGCATCCCATTCAGTAGCCAGACGATCAGCGACCTCGCCGAACCGCTCTGGATACCAGCGTTTAGCTGAACCGAAACTGGCACCGGCATTAATGCCAAGCAACATTGCTTCAGCAGGTATGCCATGTAGTGCAAACAGCGCAGCAGCCTCATCATCTTCTTGCGGTGTCGTGGCAAGCAACGGTTTAGATTGAGGCGAAGAGAGGCCAAATGACCGCAACAGATCGCAATAATACTGCACCTCGTGTCGATCCGAAGGTGCAGCAGGCTCATGAAAACGCCTGGTTAGCAGCAGGCTACGCCCATCTGATGCCTTGCCCCAACGCTGCGGAATCCTTGCCAACCAGGGGATCAGGGCAGAGTCAAAAGAGTTGGGCAAAACAATAGCCAGATCAAACTTTTCACACTTCAGTTGGCGTGCCAGACGCAGACGACCGGCAAGCCCGTTGTGTTCGCCTTTACGATCAAAGACCAGCACCCGATCAATAGCAGGATGCACCTGCAGCAGCTGACCAACCATTGGATTGGCAAGCAGGGTGATCCTGGCCTTGGGATAGGTCTCCCGCACAGCAATCAAGGCCGGTGTTGTCATGACCGCGTCACCGATCCAGTTAACCGCCCTCACCAGTATGTTATGGTAATCCTGCTGCATCATGTACAACCTGTTAAAAACGAACGTAGTATGCCGTAATCAGTGCTAGCTTGAAAGCAGTTTATCCAAGGCACTCTGCAGTAGTTTCCCATTATCAGCCAGTTTCAGTTCTAAACCGGTAGCAACTAACTTGCTTTTCCATGGCAGATCGCAGCCTGCAAGCTTGACCCCATCCTTCCCGGTGGTCAGCAACCAGTCCGGCGCGTATTCGGTAATACACCTCTCAAGTAACGCCAATTGCCCAGCCCCGTAGTCGGCATGGTCAGGCAGGGCAACGGTTGCCGCCAACTCAATTCCCAGTCCTTGCAATCCATCAAAGAAGGCCGCAGGATCTGCAATACCGGCAAATGCGGCCACACGCCCCTTTTGCAACGTCTCAAGTTGCAGCTCCTCACCGGTTTTCAACTGGTTAAATCCGGTCAAGCGATGCTCTGAACAGCAGCTGGGCAAGCCGAAATCTGGAACAACCTGTCCGGAACGACAGCGGGTAAATAGTGCCAGATCAGCCCGTTTCATGGCAATGCGCGGTTCCCGCAGCAGCCCCAGCGGAAGGGTCCAGCCATTACCAAAGGGGCGGGTTGCGTCCAGCAGAAGGATGTTCAAATCACGGTGCAGGCGGATATGTTGAAAACCATCATCCAGTAGCAGAACATCCGGCTTAAGCCGTTCCAACGCCAGCAAACCTGCCTGATATCGATCTGAGCCGATCACCACAGCCAGACTAGGCACCTTTTGAGCCAGCAGACAGGGTTCATCACCGGCCTGTTCAGGCCCCAGCAGTACGGACTTTCCGTCACTCACCACGGCAACCTGCCCTTCAAGGGAGCCACCATAGCCACGGGACAGAACAGCTACCCGATATCCCCGTTGTTGCAATTCCTTTGCAACCAGCATCGTTGCTGGGGTTTTACCGGTTCCACCCACGGTAATATTACCGATGGAAACAACCGGGCAGGGCAGTTTGTGAATGGACAGGATACCGCCTTGGTAGAGCAGAGCCCTGACCCTCAGCGCCATACCATACAGTACTGCAAATGGAGCCAGGAGCAGTTTCATAGCCAGGCTGGCCATTCCGTTGTTACTTCCTTCAGCGACTCCCCGCCACCAGACTGCTCGACTCATTGGGGCATCACCTCTTCCAGCATGGCGAGATGCCGCTCTACTGCGCCACCACTGTCACGCAACAGCTTAAGGCCGTTGCTGCCCACAACATGCCGCAGTTCAGGCGTTGCCAGAAAGTCTGCTGCTGCATCCAGCAACCCCTGTCGATCCGTCACCTGTACCCCGGCGCCATACTCAAGGGTAAGAGCGGTAATTTCCTGAAAATTATCCATATGGGGGCCAAAGATGATCGGAATCCCACGTGAAGCCGGCTCCAGCAGATTATGGCCACCGGTGGGAACCAGACTGCCCCCCACATAGGCCAGATCAGACAGGGCATACAACGTCATCAGCTCTCCCACCGTATCAACCAGCAGGACCATACCAGCACGGCAGCATGAAGATAACTGCTCCAATGCCGATCTGCGTACAACCGGCAGCCCAAGGCCGCTGACCAGTGTTTCCACCTCTGCAGTCCGTTCCGGATGGCGTGGCACCAGTACCAGCAGCAAATGATCAAACTGCTTGAGCAGTTCCTGATAGACTGCCAGGAGCTGCTCTTCTTCACCAGGATGGGTACTGCCAATGCAGAATACTGCAAGATCTGCCGGTATCCGATACCCTTGGCGCAATTGCTGTCGCTCATCACCAGCAACCGGGCTGAACGGTATGTCGTACTTGAGATTGCCCAGCACCTTACTGCGCTCTTCCGGTGCACCAATGGCCAGTATCCGCTCAAGATCAGCCTTACTCTGCATCCCCAGGCCACTAAAGCATTGCAGCACCGGTCTGAAGAACCAGGCAAAACGTTGATAGCGCGGGAAAGAACGGGCTGATATCCGGCCATTGGCCAGCAGCAGCGGTATATTCCGGCGTTGCGCCTCAAAGGTAAAGACCGGCCAGATTTCAGTCTCCATAATGGCAATCGCCTGCGGCTTTACGGCATCAAGCAGACGACAGACCGCAAAATGGGTATCAAAAGGAAAGTAGATGACAACATCAGCAAGCCTGTCCTGATCAGCCACACCTCGACCGGTTTCTGTGGTTACCGAAAGCAGCAGCCGATGTTCTGGGTACCGCCTCTGTAATCCTTTAAGCAAAGGACGGCTGGCAATCACTTCACCCACTGAAACGGCATGCAACCAGATCACCGGCTGTCCCGCCAGCGACTTCTGGGCCGTTAGCGGCAAAAATCCGAGCCGTTCACCAAAGGAGCTCTTTCTGCCCCTGCTGATGGAGCGGTACCAGTGGTACAATAGGGCAAACGGCAGAGCAGCCAGTGCCAGCAAACGGTACAGGATTAACCAGTTCATGGTGACAGATCCTCACCATTCCCCTGTTCCGGCATCAGCAGGGCAGCTAGCACCTGACCGGCCAACCAGACCATACCAAAGGCCCAGAGACAATCTGTCAGGAAATGCCCCCCCTGAACAATCCGGGCCATACTCATAAGCACACCAAAAACGATCCCACCCCAGAACCAGCATCGCGCAACAACCGGCTTACGATAGCGATAGACAAACCAGGGGGTAGCAAGAAAAAATGCAGCCGAAGAATGCCCGGATGGAAAGGAACGGCCTTTGCCACTGATGCCAGACTGCCAGGGTTGCAAAAACTCTTTGCTGCCCCCCAGCTGTATAACATCTCGTGGCCGTGGACGCCCCCAATGCTCTTTAAAGGCACTGTTCACCAACAGGCCAGGCCCCAGGATCAGCAACAAGACCAGAAAGATGCCTGCTCGCCGCCACTGACGAAGCGAAGGAACAGTAACGCTGCGAATTGCCACAACCAACCAGCCAAAAGCCAGCAATACGGCAGGGATACGATCTATCCGGTAGAGTAGCTTCCAGGGAAACTGTTCGCCGATCGGCCAGCCTCCAGCCCGATAAAAACAGGCAGAAAGCCGTAGATCCGCACCGCTGTGGGCAAGCAGCCCGGTGGCGATCATCAACAGCACCAGCACCATCCAAAGCTCTGCCCAGAAGCGGCCGCTGCTCATAGCCCTTCGGTTCTCTTCCAGCGGCGATGTACCCAGTACCACTGCGTTGGATGGGCCACAATAAACTTCTCAATCATGCGTGAGTAGGTCTTGACGTCATCCTGCCAGCCTTGCTCATCGGCAGCGCCTTCAAACTGAAGCAGGGGATGAATATCAATCACATGCCGCCCCTCTTCACGATGAATAAAGGCTGGAACAATAGGTACACCGGTCTTACGGGCAAGCAATACCGGCGCCTTGGAGGCCCAGGCCGGACGGCCCAGAAAATCAATCAGGTAGCCTTCTTCAGGAAAAACCGTCTGATCAACCAGAAGACCTACGGTGCCATTCCTGCGGATAACCGAAATCATATTCCTGAGTGCATTATCCTTATAGATAACCGTATTGTCATAATGCATCCGCATCCGCTCAACCATGGTGTTCAGATACGGATTGTTCTGACGACGGGCCACCACCGAGAGTGGTGTCTTGAATAGACGGGCGTAGGCCAGAGCAACCAGTTCCCAGTTGCCGCAATGGCCGGTCAGGAAGATAATCCCTTTTCCCATGGCGCGGGCTTCATCATAGTGCTCCATCCCCCGCACCTCAATCCGGTCGATCAGCCCATCACCTTTACCGTGGTATAAGCGGCAGGTCTCCACCAGTGAGCGCCCCAGATTACAAAACACCTCCCGCGCAATCCCTTCAGCAGTCGGAATACTGCAGATCCACTCCGGTTGGGTCCGCATATGCTCAAGCACACGGCTGATATTTTCTTCTGCAATACGACGGCGGCTGGCCAAGACCCTGCGCATCAGCAGCCCGACCCCTACCCCAAAACGTTGGGACAGCCCTTCCGGCACCAGCGCCATCGCCCAGGTAAACCCGTAAAGTACCGCTACCTGCAGCATCCAGATCATTTTTTTCATGGCTGCCCCGCCATAGCTACTACTAGCTCGGCCATACGTTGATCCGCCCCCCCACCGCCAAGCCGTTCACGAACAGATGTCAGTTGGGTTTTGATCTCGCTGGTATAGGATTCATCACTCAATAACCGGCCTACCTCTGCTGCAATTCGTTCAGGCGAGGCATCATTCTGAATCAGTTCCCTGGCCACGGTCTTTCCAGCGACGATATTGCACAGTCCAATATGTTCAACCTTGACCAGCCGCTTGGCCAACTGAAAGGTGATTGGCGAAAGCTTGTAAATAATGACCAGCGGCGTCCCCACCAGTGCAACCTCAAGGGTTACCGTACCCGAAACCGATAGCACTGCATCACAAGCCCGCATCAGATCATGAATCCGCTCGCGGGTAACGATTATCGGCAGCTCACATCCATTCAGCCACGGGGCAAGATCATCATCGGTAAGGGTTGAAGCCAGCGGAAGGACGAACTGAATTGAGGGAAAGCGCTGGTTCAACAAACGGGCTGCATCAATAATAGTAGGCAATAAACGGGTGACTTCACTCCTGCGGCTGCCGGGAAACAGCCCCACTATCTGCTTGGCTGGATCGAGGCCAAAAGAAGTCGCAGCCTGTTCCCGTGAAAGAGCGACCTGCACCAGATCAGCCATGGGATGACCGACAAAGGAGACCGGCACGCCGGCACGCTCGTAGAAAGGCACCTCAAAAGGCAGAATTACCGCCATATGATCAACCAGGCGCTTGATCTTTTTTACCCGCCCCTGCCGCCAGGCCCAGATCTGGGGGGAGATATAATACAGCACCTTGACCCCGGCCTTCTTTGCCACCTTGGCCAGACGCAGGTTAAATCCGGGATAGTCGATCAGGATCAGAAGATCAGGAGGGGTTTCCAGCAGAATCTTTTTCAGCTTGAGAAAGGCTGCGGCAATAACATTAAAATGCTTCAGCACCTCCACCAGTCCAACCACCGCCATATCAGCAGAGTCTACCAGTGTCTCACAGCCAGCCTCACGCATGCGGGGACCACCGATGCCAAAGAAGGAAAAGGCAGGGTCAGTTGCCTGTACTGCGCGCACTAATCCTGCCCCGTAGATATCACCGGAGGCTTCGCCGGCCACAATCATGACACGACGCTGCAGACTGCCTGTCATCTTACTTGATCGCCCCTCGAATTGCCTCAATCACCTGATCAACCTGCTGGCTGGTCATTTCAGGATAGATCGGCAGCGACATGCAGCGGGCTGCAATTGACTCGGTCACCGGCAGAGAAATCCCTTGGCACTGCTCTGCAAAGACGTTCTGGCGATGTAGCGGGATCGGGTAATAGACGGCGCTGGCAATCTGCTGCTCAGACAATGCAGCCATGATCTGGTCCCGTTTATCAGTCAGAACTGTGTACTGATGGTAGACATGCACACCCTTGCCATCCTCAAACGGCACCGTAACAACATCCTTCAACCCTTCCGAGTAACGATGGGCTACCCGGCGGCGTTCCTGATTGAAGCGATCAATGTGACGCAGTTTAACCCGCAGAATTGCGGCCTGCAGATCATCCAGGCGGCTGTTAAAACCGATCACATCATGGTGATAACGTACCTTGCTGCCATGATTACGCAGCATCTTGAGGGTTTCAGCCCCCTCTGCCGTAGCGGCAGTCACCAGACCGCCATCACCATAGCCGCCCAGATTTTTGCTGGGGAAGAAACTAAAGCAGCCGAAGGCACCAATGGAGCCGGTCATTTGGCCGTTAATCGCAGCGCCAAAGGACTGAGCACAATCCTCAATCAGCACCAGATTATGACGTTCACAGATGGCGTTGATGGCAGCCATATCAGCTGGCTGGCCAAACAGATGCACCGGAATCACTGCCTTGGTACGAGGGGTAATCGCCTGCTCGATCAGTTCCGGCACGATGTTAAAGGTTTGGGGATCAACATCCACAAAGACCGGAACAGCACCGGCATAGCAGATCGCTTCAGCTGTGGCAATGAAGGTGAACGGCGTGGTAATGACCTCATCACCCGGTTTGATTCCGGCAGCCAGTACAGCCAGATGCAGGGCATCAGTACCTGAGGCACAGCCAACGGCATGGGGGCTGCCCAGATAGCTGGCAGTTTCGTTTTCAAGACTAGTAACATTGGGACCAAGAATAAACTGGGTACTTTCCAGGGCATCCAGTACCGCTGCATCAATTTCGTTCTTCAACTGGTGATACTGGGTTTTAAGGTCTACCATCGGTATCATGGGCATATCCTGTTCAGTGCTTCGTTGATTTTTAATGCTGTTTCAAGCGCCATCCGACCATCCCGACCACTTACCTGGGGTTGCTTACCTTCACGGATCGCCTCCACAAAGGAACTGATCTCCGAGAGCAATGGATCAGACTGCCCCAACTCCTGCTCCTTAACCTGCACATTGGGTATTCCCGGCAGCAGCTCCCCTTCCCCCTTTTTGGCGACCAGCACCTTCTTGTTCTGGAAGTCAAGGGTCAGGTAGGCATCACGCTGAAAGATCCGCATCTTGCGCTCACTTTTGAGACTGATCCGGCTGGCCGTAACATTGGCAACACAGCCGTTCTCAAAGGCGATCCGGGCATTGGCAATATCCTCTTCACCGGTAAAGACCGGTGCACCAATGGCATCAATTTTAGCCACCGGCGACTTGACCAGATGCTGGATGATCTCGATATCATGGATCATCAGATCCAACACAACATTAACATCGGTTCCTCGGGGTTTAAACGGTGCAATCCGCACAGATTCAACGAATAGCGGTTCGATCAGCACCTCTTCCACTGCCATCAGTACCGGATTGAAACGTTCCAGATGCCCCACCTGAAAGACCAGCTCACCGCTATCAGCCAGACTGATCAGCTCATCGGCCTGTTCAATGGTAACGGTAATCGGTTTTTCAATCAGGACATGCACACCGGCAGTCAGAAAATCCTTGGCCACCTGGTAATGGTACTGAGTTGGCACCACCACACTGACCGCATCCACCCGACCGATCAGCTCGCGGTAATCAGTAAAGGCCTGACATCCGCAGGCAGTTGCTACCTCAGCTGCCCGGACAGCATCGGCATCCACCACGCCAACCAGCTCAACCCCTTCCAGGGCAGCATACTTCTGGGCATGGAAGGTACCAAGGTAGCCGACCCCGATGACTGCAGCGCGAAGCCTGCTCATCCGCGACAGATCCCGCGCTGCGAGGCTTCGATAAAAGCCAGCAGGGTATCAACCTCGGCACAGCCGACGATCTCAGCTCTGATCTTTGCAATGGCGTCAGCCTGTTTGAGGCCAGCCATAAACAGCGTCTTGTAGGCCTTCTTCAGGTTACTGATCGATTCATCACTGAAGCCGCGACGCTTCAGACCAATCAGGTTCAGGCCTCGAAGTGTCGCGTCCCGTTTACCGGAAGTAGCAATCATGTAGGGGGGAATGTCCAATCCCACCAGGGTGCCGCCACCCAGCATGGAGTAGGAACCGATAGTTGTAAACTGGTGAATCGCCACAAGACCACCCAGGATTACATTATCCTGAATCGTCACATGTCCAGCCAACGTAGCTGAGTTGGCAAAGACATTGCCGTTACCCACCACACAATCATGGGCCACATGGGAGTAGGCCATCATCAGGTTGTTATTACCCATCACAGTTTCTGCATGACCGGTTACCGTACCACGATGAATGGTGGCAAACTCTCGAATCACGTTGCCATTGCCCACTCTGGTCCAGCACTCTTCACCCTTGTACTTCAGATCCTGTGGCGCAGCTCCAACCGAAGCCAGGTGATAGATCTGGTTATTCTCCCCCAGCTCGGTCCATTTGCCGATCACTGCATGGGCGCCAATGCTGGTGCCTTTGCCGATAATGGCATGTTCTTCAATAATGGCATAGGGACCGATCTCCACCCCTTCAGCCAGCTGTGCAGAGGGGTGGACTATTGCGCTTGCGTGTATGCTCATGGTCTCTCCCTGTTATTCTGCCGGAGCAAAGGTAGCCTTGAGTGAGGCTTCGGTCACCAGCTTGCCGTCCACAAACGCCTTACCATCAACCCCCCAGATGCCGCGACGGTTCATGGTAGTGGTGATCTCTATCCGCAGTTGATCGCCAGGCATTACCGGTTTACGAAACTTGGCGCTGTCAATGGCCATGAAATAGCTGACCTTCTTCTTGGTCTCGTCGTCAGAAGCCAGATACGCCATAATACCGGCCACCTGGGCCATAGCCTCAACAATCAGCACACCCGGCATAACCGGGTGACCGGGAAAATGTCCGGGAAAGAACGGTTCATTGATGCTGACATTCTTGATACCGACACAACGCTTGCCGTGCTCAAGCTCTACGATTCTATCCACCAGCAGAAACGGAAAGCGGTGGGGCAAAATTTTCATGATGGCGTTCACGTCCATCGGCATAGTTGGTTGTTCCATAAACCGTTACTCCTTTGCCAGCCGGGCCTCGAGGGCGGCCAGCCGTTTTTCGTACTCGTTGATTTTCTTTCTCATCTCAGGCAGCTTGGGCAGGGTCCCCATGGTCTTCAACCATTCCTTGTGCGGCATGGCCGGAGAACCGCTGTAATAGGCATTCCCCTCCAGGGAACCGGGCACACCGGCCTGGGCACCAACAATCACGTTGTCACCAATACTGACATGCCCCACAACCCCCACCTGACCGGCCAGGGTTACGTGGTTACCGATCTTGCTGCTGCCGGCGATGCCCACCTGGGAGACAATCATACAGTCTTCACCAATCTGACAGTTATGAGCCACTTGCACCAGATTATCCAGCTTGGTGCCCCGCCTGATCAGGGTGACCTCAAGGGCGGCCCGGTCAACCGTAGCATTGGCACCGATTTCAACATCATCTTCCAGTACCACAATACCGATTTGGGGAATTGGATAGTAGGAAGGACCGTCCGGTGCATAGCCGAATCCATCACTGCCGATGACTGCACCTGGCTGCAGTTTGCAACGTTTGCCCAATCGGCAACGCTCCCTGATTACGGCGTTGGCATGGATTACGCAATCATCGCCGATGACGACACCGTCGTAAATCACCGCACCGGGATGAATTACCACACGGTCACCGATAACAACGTTATTGCCGACAACAGCTCCGGGATAGATGCTGATACCTTCGCCAAGCGTCACACCGGTACCAATCACCGCCTCCGGCAGTACCCCCAGCGCAGGATGCGGTTGAGTGTAAAACAGGGTTAATAGCTTGGCAAACCCCAGATACGGATTCGCCAGCTCAATCACGTTACGCCCATAGGACTCACCACCGGGCGCCATCAAGACACCACCGGCTTTGGTTTCTCCAACCTTGGCGGCGTACTTGGGGTTCGCCAGGAAAGTAACCTTATCCGAAGTTGCCCCCTCAAGCGGGGCAAGCCCGTTAATCTTTACCGAACCATCACCGCGGACCGAACCGCCCAGATGGTCTGCCAACTCATGTAGTGTCTTAGTCAGCATGCCTGCCACCAGTCCTATTTCTTGCTCTGTGCAGCATTTAGAGCCTTCAGGATCTCCTCCGTCAGGTCTACACCTGGATCGGCGTAAAGCATACCAGCGCTGCGTGCATCAAAAATCATAGCATAGCCATTCTTCTTGCCATATTCCTGAACAATTTTCTCAAGGGTTTCTAAAATTTTCTTGGTGAATTCACCATCACGAGCCTGCAGATCCTCTTCCGCATCCTTGGTAAAACGCTGAAAGTCTTTCAGCTTCTGCTGATAGTCCTTTTCCTTGGCAGCTCGTGCAGTTTCAGTCAGGGTCATACCCTGTTTTTCAAGATCATTCTTTAGCTTCTGCAGTTCTTCCTGCTTAACGTTTACCTGTTCCTGATATTTCTTCAGCTTCTCTTGTAGTTGTGCCTTGGCTGCCTTACCAGCTTCAGAAGTATTCAAAGTCCGCTGCATATCAAGATAACCGAGCTTTATATCAGCGGCCCAGGCAGAACCTGTCATTACAGCCAGCATCAGTGCCATCAGTACTAAACGCTTCATTGAGTCTCTCCTTAGGTTTTGTAATAATTAAAACATACTGCCGATTGCAAATTCAAAACGGCCAGACTTGCTGTCTTCAGGACGAGGGTTGATCGGGATGCCATACTCAAGCCGCAGCGGACCCATGGGTGATGCCCAGCGGATGCCGCCACCATAACTCATATACATCGCGGGGGGCTTAAAACCACCGCTCCAGGCATTACCATAATCAAAGAAGCCAACCCCTTTGATGCCAAACTCTGGCAGCAGAGGGAACTTGACTTCTACGTTGCCAAAAAGTTCTTTTTCACCACCAACATAGACATCACTAGTTTTAGGACTGACGGTTCGAGCGGAGTAACCGCGCAGCGTACCAATGCCGCCCAAATAAAATTTTTCATCAATCGGGATTGGAGCGCCAACCTTTTGCACTGCACCAACCACTACCTTGGTTGAAATGACAAACTTCCACCAAAGCGGATAGTAGAAAGTATTATCTGCTATCTCCCGCAAGTACTTGTTGTTACCGCCTAAGCCAGCATATTCCACTGACAGGGTGTTCACCATGCCAGTGGAGGGATCAAAACGAAAGTCTGTAGTATTGTTGGTAATACTTGCGTAGACGGAGCTGGTGGTTGTCTTGCCCAGCGGATAGCTGTCAGGATACAGAAGATTCGCGGCCACATAATAGGTATCTGGGTTATAGATGTCCTTAATCTCATACTTATACATCCAGAAGGTACCGATAAAATCAGTAATCGGGTAACCTGCCTTGATATCACCACCGGTCAGACGCCGGCTATAGTCGGTGTAATCCCGCTCTGAACGATAGATATCCGCACCGAGGGTCCACTTTGTATCCAGGAAATAGGGATCGGTCAGACCGACTGAATAGGTATTGGACTTACCTCCGATGGCAGCCGAGGCATTGGCTTTTAGTCCCAGGCCCAGGAAGTTTGACTGGGAAACCGAGCCCTGGAAGATCAGGCCATCAAGGGAGCTATAGCCACCACCAATGGTAAAGGCGCCGGTTGCTTTCTCCTTGAGGTCCACATTGACATTCAGCTTGTCGCTGGCGCTACCTTTAGCTGTTGAGACATTTGCCTCCTCAAAGTAGCCGGTATTCATCAGGTTCTGTTTACTGCGCTTGAATCCGGTGGCGCTGTACAGTTCGCCTTCCATCAGACGCAGCTCTCGGCGGGCAACTTTGTCACGGGTCTTGGAGTTACCAGCAATAGATATCCGCTCAATTCTGACCAGTTCACCCTTTTCAACCTCAAACGACAAATCAACCAGCTTCTTTTCCGGATCTGGTTTACTTTGCGGGTTAACGTTATTGAAGGCATAGCCCTTGTCAGCAGTCATATCGGTCAAGGTACCGATGTCAGCCCTCAAGTTTGCCCGGCTGAATACCTCACCTGGCTCAGTTTTAAACTTCTCGCGAATCTCTTTTTCCGGATAGAGGATATCCCCCTTAAAGGTGATTTCACCAATCCGGTACTGATCGCCTTCAGTAATGCTGATATCAACCAGCAGAGACTCCTGATCCTCTGCCAGCTTAATGGTCGGCTCACCAACCTTGACGTTGATATAGCCGTTATTCATATAGTGGTCAGCAATCAGCAGGGCATCATTCCTGAGCACCTCTTCCTTGTAGGTACCCGCACCGGTTAACCAGGACATGAACCACTCTTCCTTGGTTTCCATTACCCCCCGCAGCTTGCGAGGACTGAAGGCTGTATTGCCTTCAAATGTAATGGTACTGATTCTGATTTTTTTACCCTCAATGACCTTAAAGGTCACCTGGTATTCGGTTGGCGAACGTTGCTCAATCTGCGGTTCTACGACAACCAGGTAAAAACCTTCGTCCTGATACTGTTTCTTCAGTTTGGCAACGGCCTTATCAAGATCTTTCTGGGAGAAAATCGCGTTACGGCGGACTGGCAAACCTTCAAGCAGCTTATCCTGCTTGAGTTCTTTATTTCCTTCAAAACGGATATCCCGCACAATCGGCTTTTCAATCACCGAATAGACCAATATCACACCATCTTTAGCCGGTTCACTGGAGACCTGCACTTCCTGAAACTGCCCCAGCTTGAAGATGGACCGAATATCAGCATCCGTACGATCACCATCAAGCGTATCACCGGCCTTGATGGCAGTTGCGCCCAGAATAGCTGACGCCTCAACCCTCCGATTGCCGCGCACAACAACCTCGGTTATTTTTTCACCATCAGCATGGGCTGGCTGATCGGTAAGCACCAGGGCTATCAATAGTGCTGTTGTCAGGCTGGGGTAATAATTCACACTTCCTCCATAGTACAAGGCAAAACAAGTCCATCCAGAAGCCGGACCACTCGTTCCATCCTTGCAGCAATTCGTTCATTGTGGGTAACGACCACCATGCTTATCCCGGTTTGTTTCTGAATCTTCATAAGTAGTTCGTGAATTGCTTCACTTGTTTTTGCATCCAGGTTACCGGTCGGTTCATCAGCCAGCAACAGCTCGGGCTCCATTATCAGCGCCCTGGCAATGGCGACCCGCTGTTGTTCGCCACCGGACAACTCACCTGGCCGATGGCGCAGACGGTGTTCCAACCCAACATCTACCAAGATGGCCCGTGCCTGTTGTTCAGCCTGACGCCGATCTTTACGGGCAATCAGGGCTGGCATCATCACATTCTCCAGTGCCGTAAATTCAGATAACAGATGATGGAACTGAAACACAAAACCGATGGTACAGCTCCTGAAGTCTGCAAGATCTCTGTCTGATCGGGTAAACAGATCTTGACCTTTATAAGTGACCCTACCACTGCTCGGACGATCAAGGGCTCCCAGAATATGAAGTAATGTACTCTTTCCGGCGCCTGAAGCCCCGACTAATGCAGTTGTTGTTCCAGCCGAGATTTCAAGATCAATCCCCTTTAGAACCTGCACCGTTTCAGGCCCCATCCGGTAATCCTTACAGAGCCCGGTTACCGTCAACAGGTTACTCATACCGCAATGCCTCTGCCGGCAGCATCCGTGAAGCCTGCCAGGCGGGATAGAGCGTGGCTAAAAAGGAGATCAGAATTGCAGTTACCGAAATAATCAGGACATCCGACATGACAACATGGGAAGGAAAGTGATCTAGATAATAAATTTCCTTACTAAAGAAGTTCTTGCCGGTTATTTTTTGCACAACATTTATGATTGGCTCCAGATTGAAAGAGATCAGCAGGCCTGACAGTACTCCCAGCACTGTTCCGATCACCCCGATAATCAGCCCCTCAAGCACAAATATCTTCATAATACTACTGGAGCGTGCCCCCATGGTTTTTAAGATTGCAATATCGCGAGTCTTTTCCATAACTACCATAAACAGGGTAGAGGCAATCCCAAAGGCAGCCACAAGAACAATCAACGTCAAAATGATAAACATGACCACCTTTTCAGTCTTAAGCGCAAAAAGGATATTTCTGTTCATCTGCATCCAGTCGCGGGCATACAGTTCTGGACCAAACTCATGATTGATCGTTTTTGCCAGTTCTGTAGTGGCATACACATCTGCCACCTTCAGCTGAATACCGGTTACCGTATCTCCAAGGTCAAAAAACTTCTGAGCCTGATTGATGCTGACATACGCCAAGGTTGAGTCATATTCAAACATACCTGTCTTAAAAATGCCTGTCACTCGAAACGGTTTCAGCTTTGGCATCATCCCTAGCGGAGTAATCGTCCCGGTGGGAGAGACCACATTTACCCGGTCACCCACACTCAGATTCAGATGCCGTGCCAACTCACTGCCAATCAACACTCCAGGCTCAGGAAAACCGCTTTCCACCGGTTCAAGCGTATCCATGCTGCCCTGCTCAATAGCACGTGAAAGACGGGTTACTTTTTTGTCAGACACAGGATCAATGCCGCGTAACACGACCCCGGACACATTCCGGCCGGTTGACAGCATAACCTGGTTGTAAATAAATGGCGTTGCAGCCTGCACACCGGACAATCGGGTCAGACGCTCCATGGTTGCCCGGTAATTTTCCATCGGAGCACCACTACGGATAACCACCAAATGGGCGTTGGTTCCCAGTATCTTTTCCTTCAGGTCCCGCTCAAAACCGGTCATAACCGCCAGCACAACAATCAGCGCCATAACCCCCAGGGTCACACCGGCAGTGGAGATGAAGGTAATAATGGATATAAACGTGGATTTACGCTTGGCCTTCAGATAGCGCAATCCGATTGTAAGTTCAAACGGCAGTGCCAACGGTTATTTTGCCTCTTTACGAAGTTGGGGAAACAGGATGACGTCACGAATAGAGGCGGCATCGGTAAGCAGCATCACCAGTCGGTCAATACCGATCCCCTCACCTGCGGTTGGTGGCAGACCATATTCCAGGGCACGGACATAGTCTTCATCCATGTAGTGTGCCTCTTCATCACCTTTGTCCTTCTCTGCAACCTGGGCAAGAAAGCGTTCCTTCTGATCAACCGGATCGTTAAGCTCAGAGAAGGCATTGGCGATTTCACGACCGCCAATCATCAACTCAAAGCGATCGACAATATAGGGATCTTGATCATTTTTACGGGACAGTGGTGAGACCTCAGTAGGATAGGCGGTCACAAAGGTAGGCTGGATCAGTTTATGCTCAGCCACTTCCTCAAATATTTCCATGATCAGTTTGCCGTAGCTGATGTCATCAGTCAGAGCAAGACCGATACTGCGGGCATACGCCAAGGCCAGATCACGATCTTCAAGCTTCTTTGCATCGATATCGCCATACTCAAGGATAGCCTCTTTAACCGTCAGGCGCCGCCAAGGCCGCTGGAAGCTTATCTCATGGCCCTGACAGGAAAAATCAAGGGTACCCAACACCTGCTCAGCCACATGGCAAAACAGTTCTTCAGTAAAATCCATCAGGTCTTCAAAAGTAGCGTAGGCCTGATAGAACTCCATCATGGTAAACTCTGGATTATGTCTAACTGAGATCCCTTCATTTCTGAAGTTACGGTTGATCTCAAAGACCCGTTCAAAACCACCCACCACCAGACGTTTCAGATACAGCTCCGGCGCAATCCGGAGGTACAGCTCCATATCAAGTGCATTGTGATGGGTAACAAAGGGACGGGCCGTAGCACCACCAGGGATCTGGTGCATCATTGGTGTTTCTACTTCAAGAAAATCACGGGAGGTCATAAAACTACGGATCAGATTCACAATCCGGGAGCGTTTAATAAACAGCTCTCTCACCTCCGGATTAACAATCAGATCGACATAACGCTGACGATACCGTGTCTCAACATCTGTCAGGCCATGAAACTTTTCAGGCAACGGCAGGAGAGACTTGACCAGAAGCCGAATAGCACGTGTATGAACGGAAAGCTCACCGGTCTTGGTACGGAACGGGAACCCGGTAACACCGATAATGTCACCAATATCAAAGGACTCAAACTGGGCGAAGACCTCTTCACCCAGATCATCCTTACGGACATAGACCTGAATCCGGCCTTTACGATCCTGCAACTGAATAAAGGCAGCCTTGCCAAAAGAACGACGGGCAATAATACGACCTGCCAGCACAAACTCTGCATCAGGCGCATCAATCTGCTCGACAGAACCATAGGCAGCGACAACATCGGCAGAGGTATGCTGTGGTTTAAAATCATTGGGGTAGGGATTAATACCGGCAGCCCAGAGGTCATTTACTTTTCTGCGACGTTGCAACAGCAATTCACTTAACTCTTCCATTGCTTCAATTCACCTTTCAGACTCATTCCGTACAGCGGGTGTAACGGAAGAAAGTAGCTCAGAGCACCACCATCGTCAAGTTATTCTTTGTCCGCGTCAGCAACGCCGGAGACTTTCTTTTTTTGTTGAGCAGCAGGGCGTTTGCGGGCTTTAGGCACCACAATATCCTCTGCTGGTTTCTCACCATCGACAGCAGCTGGCTGCGGTGTCGTTTTCTTTCTGGCAGAAGACTTGCGAGCTTTTGCAGCAGGCTTCTCTGCAACAGACTCAGCAGCGGGGGCAGTCACTTCACCAACGCCAGCAAGTTCACCAATCGCGACTGCTGGCTTTTTTACCGCACGCTTAGGGCGCGGTGTTTTTACAGGAGCAGCGACCTCATCATTGTCAGGCTTAGATACTTGCACAGAGGCTGCTGTATTACTTGTATCCACAATCTCTCGCTCACTGTTTTCTACTTCAGCTTCTTTCAGCAGAGACGGCTTCTTTCTGGAGCGGGAACGGCGACGCTTTTTGGCAGCCGGCTCCTGCTGTTCAGCAACCGGCTCAGGCGTGGCCGTTTCAGCAACCACTGCCACCGGCTCAGCAGATTCTAAGGAATCCGGTACAGCATCTATTTGCTCAGGAGAGATGGCGTCAGTAGAGCGATCAGCAGTTTTTTTCTTACGCTTACGCTTACGACGCTTCTTGACAGTGGTTTCAACCGCCACAGCACCCTCGGCCTCTGCCGTCGTCACCACAGAATCTGTAAGCTCTACAGCAGGAGACTGCTGAGACAGATCAAGTTCTGGTAGTTCTTCACGCTGTTTTTCTTTACGAACCGTTTCAAGCTCCAACTGATTTAACAGGAATGATGGTTTACCTTTGATGGTGACAACAATTTCATAATCATTCTCAATCTGTGCAAGCTCTCGTTTTTTGCGATTCAGCAAGAAATAGGCGACTTCAAGCGGTAGCCCGCCACGGACTTCAGCAATCTGCCCTTTAGCCGCTGCCGCATGCACCTTACGCAGAAATGATACTGCCATCGCCTCCACTGACTTAACCCGACCGCGCCCTTCACCGTGTGGACATTCAAGATGGATGGCATCGTTGATCTTTTTAGCAATCCGTTGACGGGACATCTCCATCATACCGAACTGTGATATCCGT
>JAJTBI010000057.1 GCA_021286935.1 Geobacteraceae bacterium | reverse complement strand
CTCATATGTCAAACACCAAATAGTTCAATTCATGGTATTTAGCCTGGCTCATGCAATTGCTTTAATCCATTTTATAAACTTTGGTACATCCTCCTTCACTGAATTGTACTCATTACACATCAATTTGATATTAGTGCAATTTTTCTAGCATCTTTTCAATTCGCTTATGAATTTTATTGATTTCGAAAATACATTTGGCCCGAATCTCTTCTGACAATGCTAACAATTCGTCTTCAGTTTCTGCCTCAACAATCCATGACCTGAACTTATGCAAAGTTTTATAGCATCCGTCACTGTGACCTTGTTCCTCAGCAGCCTCAAATGTCTGCTTGAAGTTTTTTTCACCGGATAGAAATTTCATTATAGTTTTTGGTTTGGCACCAAGGATTACTTTTAATTTATCGCGCACATCGGCAGCCCTGGGGATTTCACCGTTTTGGACTTTACTAATAAAAACACAATCTAGTTGCGGATAGTCTACACGTAATTGCTTACTATTTTTTATTTTCAGATACTCTTCGTAGTAACTCCAACGGTTAATGTCGGTGTCGTTTGCAGATTTCATAAATTCATATGTTTGAATTAGTTTGTTTACAGCATTGGTTGTCGTACTTAACTCCCTTGCAATATCCTGTGATGGAATACCGTGGACCTTATGCCGACGGTAAAGATAGCCAGCTTGCTCGTACGGAGCCCAGTCTTTTTTTCCAATGATGTGATACTCTCCAAGGAGAGCAAAAACTAGGTCATCGCTGGTGTCATGCGGTAACACTTTACATTTAATACGACTCCATTTGAGCGGGTCCTTCTGTGATAATAAGCGATATGCCGCCAACCTACTATTACCCTCTAATACAAGATTACCTCGAACAATAATTGGCTCGTGTAAACCACCGTTGGTTTTTATGGATTGAACTAGTTGTTTGACGTGTTCCATATCCTTGAGAGCATCAAATATCTCTTCTTGGGTAGGTGTTTCTGAAGCCACACCTACGATTGTATATATTCTGGGGTTTTCGGGATAAAAAACCAATTCAGAGTGGAAACCGTAACCAACTTTGACGGCAATTTCCTCACCACGAAGCGTCAAGGTCCCATGCTCAACCCCAGTCAATACTAACTCAGTCATTGCATTCCCTCCCTCCAAGGATCTCACGTAAAATTCTGCCAAATTCATATGACATTGTTGTGCGGTATTCTTCTAGGCCTATATCATTTTGAACAAGTTGAGCCGCTGAATGTTTTGCTGCAAGTAGAACATCCACCCATTCATCAATGGAATCTTGCATAATCAGATTGTAAACGTAACAGGTTTTCTGTTGAGAAATTCGGTGAATTCTATCTTGAGCCTGCAAATAATCATCAAGACTGAAGCCTCGATCGTAAAAAATAGCATTGTTTGCAATCGTAAGTGTAAGACCCTCTTTGGCGGAACCAGGCGTTGCTATGAGTACGCGAGCAGACACATCATTCTTGAATCGTTCAATATTGATGTTTCGGTCTTTGATGGGCAATTTGCCGTATACTGTGCATGGAGAAAATTCAACCAGCTCCCTTGCAAGCCATACAGCATTTTCGTTAAACGAAGTCCAAATTATAGTCTTTTCTCCATTGTTTATTATCGTGCGGAGTAATTCATAAAGTGAGTTAAACTTGCCGGGAGCCAGAGAATATCCATCATCAACTAATCTGGGATTTGATGCAACTTGCACTAAACGTAGAAGTCGTTTAAGCACAGATTCAGAAATGTCTTCGACTGGCTTCCCGTTTTTAAGAATCACCAAACGAAGTTCATTTTTAAGTTGAAAATAAAGTTCCCGCTGTCGCGGTTCCCAATAACATATTACTGACTCAATTATCTTATCAGGCAGTTCAATAACACCTGACTTTTTAGTTTCACGCACTGCGAATTTTGAAAGTTTTGAAAAGATTGGGGAAAGCTTGTTTTCAAGCTCAATTTGGCATTTAACATCATCAAATAGATCATTATCTAAATTAGTTTCACGCTTAAACTCACCGAAGTTTGTCCCTAGACTCTTACCTTGGTCAAGAAAGTACACTTGCGCCCAAATATCGTATGGCCTATTAGCAACCGGGGTTCCGGTCATGATTACCCTGCGCTTGAAACAAGATGATAATTCAAAAAAAGTTTGTGCAATCTCTGATTCTGGTGACTTTATCTTGGCAGACTCATCCAAAATGACACCGACATCACGTGTTTTGGAGAAGAGCTTAATACGCTCCTTCTCACACTTAATAGATTCATAATTTGAAACTACTAGCCTCACCGGGCTATTGAATACATAAAAATTATCTTTTCTGTTAGAACTTAATACCCTTGGTTTGATAGAGCAATGAACAGCAAGTTCTTCAAGCCAGTTCTGCATCAAGGATTTTTTCACAACTAGAATGACTGTATCGACAACTTTCTGTTGTAGCCAATAGAGCATTAAGTCAATGGCTATCTTGGTCTTGCCCAAACCTTGCTCATGAAATATAGCGCCAAATTCGAGGTCACGTAACGCCAGAACAGCATCATGTTGGTAAGGAAAACTCTCGAACTTTGTCGTAAGTACAGGTTCGTTTTTCAGTGATATTTTAGTCATTTAAAATCAACTTATAAAACAATGAAGTATTTCAACCGAATCAGTCGGTAGCCCCATTTCAGCTTTCAATCGGTTGAATAGATTATTGACAAACCGCCTCATGTCCCACGGTACTGCAAGAACCAGGCGTGTACCTGGATTGTTTCGACAATATGTAAGATATGCCCTGAATTGACTCATGGAATGGTCATTTTCGAGATCCTTACGGGTTTTTGCTTCACCTAAAATCGTTTGCATTAGGGAATTTACGCGAGCATAAACGTCAGGTACATGGCCGCCGATTTTTGGCGGGGGTTTGTAAGTGTTAAAGATTCCGCTATCGGCAAAAATAACTGCCTGTGAATCATACCGTTCCACCCAGCAGATTATCTCTTTCACCAGACACACATGAGTATAGGATTCTCCCACGTCTACAGGTCTCGTGAGATATCGTCACAAAGATCAATAACCTCGTCCTTTAAGTCGAATAATATACGTGCCCGCTCACAATCAGGGTTTTGGCGCATATCTTTGACCTCAGGGTATGTAAGTTGAGATATTTTGTTATAAAAAGCTTTTGCTAGTTGCTCTAGTGAATAGGCATTCAAGTCAGGAATGGAAGCTTGATCAAGTAATTTGAGCGCCTCCTTTGCACCCTTCTTAAGAAAAACTTCCCTGGCTTTCTCATGACTCAGAATCGATTTCAAACTCCTGACTGTATTCAGAGGCTTGAGCAACTCTTTGTGAACCCACTTTGAAAAATCTGTCAAAGTAAAACCAGAAGCAATAATGGCGTCTTTTACCGGTTTCTGTTGTAATTCAACAAAAGCACTAAAACGAGATATGTCAAACTGGTCATCTGAGCCTAAAATAGGACGGTAATAAGTTTCCATATCATTATAGGCATCAATGTACTTAAGTATTTCTGGCTTTTTCCCGCCACAAAAATCAATGATTTCATTTATCGTAAGATGTTCACAGTTTCGTAAATGATTTAGGTATTTAGCTTTAGAATAGGCGTCCCAGTCCCGCGGGCCTACAAGATGTGCTTGTAGTCTTATGGCATCAATATTCTTCTCATCGAGTTTGTCGTATACTATTGCAGGAATCTTTCCCCACTCTCCATCAACGCCTTGGTGTTTGAAATCTTGATATATTGAGAGTCTGGTATTACCCTCAATCACTAGATATCTCCCCCCTTCCTTGCAAACCAAAATTATTGGATTGATTATTCCCTTTTGGGTTCGTATTGATTCTCTAAGGCTTGTGTAAGTTGAGCTGTTTCCTGAGCCCGCACCATCACCTGAGGAGGTTACCTGAAGAGCCATTTTAATGGCTTCGTCTGTTACCTCATTGTAAAACTCAACAAACTTGGCAATTCGTGGGTTACTTACATCGAGATCAATCAAGCTAATGTCAATGTTTTCGAGCTTGTTCACATTTCCTCCATGTAGCGCAGTAGAAGATAAGTTTACTTGTTGGGAGTACCCCGAATGGAGGGGGGGCTATTATTTGTCGGGTTATTTGATGCGTTAAAGCAATATCGACTCAACTAACTGTTTTATAACAGAATATCATTTGAATGGCCACCGGAAAGCTTCCTAAAAATATATTGTGATACTGTCACATAACAGTAATTTGTGCTGAATCAAAAAAATGTAGGTGTAAAAATATTTAAATCGCATATGTTTATCCGATTAATTACCATGGCAAAATCCTCCTTGGTTGTTTTTCTTTTAGAAGTTTAAAGTTATTACAACACTTGCTACAACACGCAAGAAAAAAGGACTTAGCTGATTTGGCTAAGTCCTTGATTTTTTTGGAGCGGGAAACGGGATTCGAACCCGCGGCCTTCAGCTTGGGAAGCTGACACTCTACCACTGAGTTATTCCCGCTCAATGGAGCACCTTTTATAGCGAAAGGTGCTCCGCCTTGTCAATCTCTAGTTAGGCACACTCTGAATAGCCGCAGACATGGCAGACCATGCAGCCGCCTTCGTGTTCAACAATGCCGCCGCACTCAGGGCATGCGCCACGCTCATGCTGGGCTGCTTCTGCGTTCAGGTCATAGCCGTTTTCAAGCATGTGGGCCTGAATTGCCTTGGCCACGGCATCGGCGCAGGAGAGTACCCGGTTTTCGCCATAGCCGGACGGGCAGTGGCAGGAGATGCCAAGCAGCTGCTTGATGACCTGGCGGGCCTGGATACCGCTGCGCCATGCCAGTGAGACCATCCGGCCGATTGCCTCAGCCTGTGATGCCGCGCAGCCACCGGCCTTGCCCATGGTGGTAAACAGCTCGAACAGGCCATTCTTGTCTTCGTTGACGGTGATGTAGAGCGGGCCGCAGCCGGTTTGCATCTGGTAGGTCCAGCCTTTAAGCGCCTTGGGGCGTTCACGCTTGATGGCGTGTTTGTCGTCTTCCATTGCTAGTGACGAAACAACGGCTTTTTCTTCTTTCTTGGTGGTGGAGAGCACCTGCTCGTCGCGGGAACCGTCGCGGTAGATGGTGACCCCTTTGCAGCCGGTTTTGTAGGCCAGCATGTAGACGTTTTCAACATCTTCAATGGTGGCGGTATTGGGGAAGTTGACCGTTTTGGATACGGCGTTGTCGGTGTGGTACTGGAAAGCGGCCTGCATCTGGATATGGTCTTCCGGTGTGATGTCGTGGGCCGTGACAAAGACTCGGCGGACGTCAGCTGGAACCTCATCCAGATCATGTACGGTGCCATGTTCTGCAATCTTCTCCATCAGTTCTGCTGAATAGAAACCACGCTCTTTGGCCAGTTGCTCAAAGGTTGGGTTTACCTCCACCAGCTTGGTGCCGTCCATGACGTTCTTGACGTAGGAGATGGCAAAGAGCGGCTCTACACCTGAAGATGCGTTGGCGATCATGGAGATGGTGCCGGTGGGGGCGATGGTGGTGACGGTGGCGTTCCGTTGCGGCAGGGCACCTTTTTTGTCAAAGGTTGAGCCAACAAAGTTGGGGAACGAACCGCGTTTCTGGCCCAGTTCTCGGGAGGCGGCATGGCCCTCATCGTTGATGAACTGCATAAGTTTTTTGCCCAGTTTTACCGCTTCTGCAGAGTTGTAGGGGATGCCCAGCAGGATCAGCATGTCTGCCCAGCCCATGACACCCAAACCGATTTTGCGGTTTGCGTGGGTCATGTCGTGGATCTGTTGCAGCGGGTATTTATTGGCCTCGATCACGTTATCTAGGAAATGGACCGAGTCATGGATAACCTCTTTGAGGCGGCTCCAGTCAATGGCACCTTCAGTGACAAAACGTCCCAGGTTGATTGAACCGAGGTTGCAGGACTCATATGGCAGCAGCGGCTGTTCACCGCAGGGGTTGGTTGATTCGATCTCGCCGACATGGGGGGTCGGGTTGTCACGGTTCAGACGATCCAGGAAGATGATGCCCGGCTCGCCGTTTTCCCAGGCCTGGTTGACGATCCGCTGGAATACCTTGCGTGCATTCAGGGTGCCCATCTTGCTTTTGTCGCGGGGATTGAGCAGGTCATACTCTTCGTCACGCTCAACCGCCTCCATGAATTTCTCTGTCAGACCGACCGAGATGGTGAAGTTGTTGCACAGCTTCTGATCAGCCTTACACATGATGAAGTCCATGATGTTGGGGTGATCAACCCGCAGGATACCCATGTTGGCGCCACGGCGGGTGCCGCCCTGTTTGATGGTTTCAGTGGCGGTATCAAAGACCCGCATGAAGGAGATCGGACCGCTGGAGACACCGGTGGTGGTCTTGACCAGATCGTTGGCCGGACGTAGACGGGAGAAGGAGAAACCGGTGCCGCCGCCTGATTTATGGATCATGGCAGTGAACTTGACCGCATCAAAGATCTCTTCAATGGAGTCACCCACCGGGAGCACGAAGCAGGCGGAAAGCTGGCCCAATTCACGGCCGGCATTCATCAGGGTAGGGGAGTTGGGCAGGAAGTCAAAGCTGACAATCATTTCATAAAAACGGTCCGCCAGCTTTTTGACATCAGCCTTTTTGTCAAATTTTTTGTCCGGCTCGGCAATGGTCTCCGCAACTCTGCGGAACATATCAGCTGGGGTCTCAAGTGGTTTCCCGCTGGCATCCCGTTTGAGATAGCGTTTTTCAAGGACAGTAAGTGCGTTGGGGGTGAGCGCAGGTTGGCCGGCAGTGGACGCTTGTGCGGACATGGTTGTGTTCTCCTTGTCAGATGGTTCCTATATGCTTTATAACGTGGTACAGGGAAGTGCTGATGTAAGGTGGTGCTGGTTGCTATAGATCTGGCACAACATTTTGTGCTGGCATGGGGATAGAACCACAACATATATGTGCTGTCAACAGCAAATGTTAAGTATATGTTTGGCGGTATCAGCAAAGTTTTTGAATATAGGAAGTTTTTTAAAAATTTACTCCCATTGGATACTATGCTATGAACTTTATCTGTATATTCAGTAATTTGAATATTGACGTGGCCAGGATATCTTCGTGAAAAATACCCCATCTTTTCCTTTGTTAGCTGTCCGTTTTCTGCTGTTTTGCGGTCTGTTTATGCTGCAGGCCGGTTGCCAGCAGCTGTTTCATGCCCAGGATGCTCCGTTAAAGGGGCAGACCGTAACGGTTTCCATGACGGTTCCCCAGCAGCCGCCCCCTGCTGCCAAACCGTTGCAACAGGGGACCGAGCAGCCGGTGCTCCAGAAAACTCCTCAGGGGCCCCTTGACAGCCGTCTGTTACCAACTGAGACCTCGTTGCATACCGACCCTCTGACCATTAAGGGACAGGCGGATGCTGCTAGGGTGCAGCAAAAACCAGCCCGCACTGCAATTGATAAGGCCGGTACCGTGCTGACCAACAAGACGGTTGCTGAAGATATGGTGCTGCGTGGCACGGTCCTGATCAAAGGGGCGCTGGTGGTTACACCCCAGGCAACCTTGCGGATTGATCCCGGTACCCGGATTCTGTTTGCTCCTGCTCCCGGTTCTGCAGAACTTTCACGCCTGGTGGTTCAGGGAAGGATTGTTGCCAGCGGTACGGTGCAGCAACCGATTCTGTTTGCACCAGCCTTGAACCAGCCCCTTGCCGGTGATTGGGGTGGTGTGGTGCTGTTAAACAGTGAGAAGAAGAACAGCTTTGACCATTGCCGTATTGAAGGAGCCCAGACCGGTATTGAGGCCCATTTTTCACGTTTCACCGGGCGTGGCGTGATGGTTTCAAAATCCCGAACCGGTATTGCCCTGTATGATTCAGAAGCCGGTTTACAGGGCTGCAGCATCAGCCGATGTGACAGGGGGGGCAGGCTCGCTGACAGCGAACTTGATCTGCGTGACAGTACGCTGCAAGAGAACCGCCAGGGAATAGATGCGCAGCGTTCTTCATTTACGTTGTCCAGTGTCAAGGTGCTGAATAATTCCCAAGAAGGGGTTGCGGCAGATCAGTGCCGTTTCCGTCTGACCAGTAGCCAATTCGTAGAGAACCGGAGCGGACTCCGATTGACCGGTGGTGATGGCCAACTCTTGCTCTGCCGCTTTTCTCAAAACCGTGAAAGTGGAGCTGAGTTAGTGAGCGCAAGGATACGCATCAATAGCTCATCATTCATCCAAAATAGCGGGGTTGGTATCCTGCTGGAAAATGCTCGGGGTAGTATTGTCGGTTCTGTTTTTAGTGAGAACAGGGCTGGTAACCTGCATAACCGTGGCAGCGAATCTTTTGCTGCCCTGCTTAACTGGTGGGGAAGTGCTGATGAGAAGCAGATACTGGCCAGTATTCATGATCCAGAGCGGAAGAATGATGCTGCGTTAATTCTGTTTGCTCCTTTTTTGAAAGAACGTCCGGTCACGGCGCCCTAGTCCGTTTTTATATTTATGTCCATCTATCTTGATAACGCAGCCACCAGTTTTCCCAAACCAGACCAGGTTTATCAGGCAGCCCTGCAGGCGATGCAGCAGATTGGCGGGTCACCCGGCAGAGGTGGTTATGGTCGGGCACTGGATGCCTCCCGTCTGATGTTGGATATCCGTGAAGCTGCTGCACAGCTTGTTAATTGTGCTGACTCATCCCGGATCGTCTTTACCAGCAACGCCACCATGGCCCTTAATCTGGCCACCATGGGAACCCTGCAGCCGGGGGACCATGTGGTTACCAGCTCCATGGAACATAACTCCCTCTTGCGACCGTTGTTCATGCTTGAAAAAGCAGGTGTTGAGTTGACGATTGTACCGGCTGATTCGCAAGGGCTGGTTGATCCTGATCAGATCAGGCAGGCGCTGCGCAAGAACACCAGGATAATTGCCGTGGCCCATGTTTCCAATGTCACCGGCGGGATTCAGGATATCCGGCAGATAGCCGGTATTGCCAAGGAGGCCGGTGTTCTGATGCTGCTTGATGCAGCCCAGTCTGCAGGGACTCTCCCTCTTGATATGCAGGAGCAGGGGATAGATCTGCTGGCAGCCCCCGGCCATAAAGGTCTGTTGGGTCCGCAGGGCACCGGTTTTCTGGCGGTTGCCCCTGGCGTCCAACTACGACCGATCATCGCCGGAGGAACCGGCAGCAGTTCAGATCAGGACCATCAGCCTGACACCTTTCCTGAAGGTTTCGAGGCTGGAACCCATAATCTGTCCGGCATTGCCGGGTTGGGAGCTGGTCTGGCCTTTTTGCTTGAAACGGGAGCTGGCAGAATCGGACAGCATGAACAGCAGTTGGCTGAACATGCCCGGCAACGACTGCAAGGGGTAGCTGGTTGCAGTCTGTTTGGCCCGCTAGCACCTGAACAACGAACTGGATTGGTTTCTCTGGCCATTGACGGATGGGATCCCTCAATTTTGGCCTTTTACCTTGATCGCGAGTATGGTATTGCGGTTCGAGCAGGACTGCACTGTGCCCCCCGTGCCCATCGCACCATCGGAAGCTATCCAACCGGGACCCTGCGTATAAGCCCGGGCTGGTTTAACACCCTTGCTGATATTGATACGTGCTGTGATGCTCTGATCTCCATTACCCAGAAAGGTCATCCATGAAATTTTTCGTGCTGGACACCAACGTACTGCTCCACGATCCCCAGGCCCTGTTCAAGTTTGAAGATAACACCATCATCATACCGATTACGGTGATTGAAGAGATTGACCGTTTCAAGAAGGATATGAACGAAACCGGTCGCAACGCCCGCTCCATTTCACGGGTTCTGGACATGCTGCGGGAAAAAGGGTCACTTTCCAGCGGGGTCAGCCTGCCTGGCGGTGGTCTGCTGCGGGTGGAGCTGTGTGAAGAGCAGGCGCTGAACCGGATGCCCAAGGATCTGCGGGATGATAAGGGTGATAACCGGATTCTGGCTGTTGCCCAGGTCACCCATGAGCGCTTTCCCAATGAGACGGTTGTCTTTGTCACCAAAGATACCAACCTGCGGATCAAGGCTGATGCCATCGGTCTGGTGGCCGAGGATTATGAATCTGACAAGGTTGATATCCAGGAGCTGTATGCCGGAGCCCGCAACATTGATATGGGGCCTGACTCAATAGACCGCTTCTATGGTCAGGGCTGGCTTGAGGCGCCTGAAGGACTGCTACCCAACGAGTATGCTACCCTGATTGATACCAACAACCCATCCCATACCGCGCTTTGCCGTTTTGATGCGGCCACAGGCAAGGTCGTGCCGGTACGTAAAGTGCCCAAGGAAGGGGTCTGGAGCATCCATGCCCGTAACCGTGAGCAGCAGTTTGCCCTGGATGCGCTGGTTGATGATAACGTCAAGCTGGTCAGTCTGGTGGGCAAGGCCGGTACCGGTAAAACCCTGATGGCCATTGCAGCAGGCCTGCAAAAGGTGGCAGAGGAGAATGTCTACAACCGTCTGCTGGTTTCCCGTCCGGTCTTCCCGATGGGTAAGGATCTGGGCTTCCTACCCGGTGATATTGAGGAAAAACTGACCCCCTGGATGCAGCCGATCTTTGACAACGTTGAACTGCTGATCTCCGGTCATGAGACAGACAAACGTCACAGCAACAAAGGCTACAAAGAGCTGATGGCCATGGGCCTGCTGGATATTGAGCCGCTGACCTACATCCGTGGCCGTTCCATCCCCAACCAGTACCTGATTGTGGATGAGGCTCAGAACCTGACCCCCCATGAGATCAAGACCATTGTGACTCGGGCCGGGGAAGGTACCAAGATTGTCCTGACCGGCGACCCGTACCAGATTGATAACCCCTATGTGGACTCATCCAGTAACGGGCTGTCTTATCTGGTGGAGCGGTTCAAGAACGAGCGGATCTCGGCCCACGTTACTCTGACCCGTGGTGAACGGTCAGAGTTGGCAGAGTTGGCGGCAAACCTGTTATAGAAACACGCTTTTCCCGCACTATCGGCGTTGCCCTTACGAAAATATCACGTTTCTATACGTGGGAAGAAATTGATCTTGTATGCTTGTATTAGCTATTGAAACATCCTGTGATGAAACGGCCGCCGCAGTAGTTCGCGACGGCCGTTCCATCCTTTCCAGCGTAGTCTCCTCCCAGGTGGCGATCCATGCCGAATACGGCGGTGTGGTGCCGGAGATCGCCTCCCGCAAACATCTGGAGATGATTACGCCGGTTGTCCGTCAGGCCCTGGACGAGGCTGATGTTTCGCTGGCCGAGATTGAGGGGATTGCCGTAACACGCGGCCCCGGCCTGCTGGGGGCGCTGCTGGTTGGGGTTTCCATGGCTAAATCCCTGTCTTTGGCCTGCACTATCCCGTTGGTCGGGGTGCATCATATTGAGGGCCATCTGTTGGCCGGTTTTCTGGAACAGCCGGTGGTGTTTCCTTTTCTGGGGCTGGTGGTATCCGGCGGCCATACCCACCTCTATCGGGTGGATGGCATTGGCCGTTATCGTATTCTGGGGCGCACCATTGATGATGCGGTTGGTGAAGCCTATGACAAGTCTGCCACCCTGCTGGGGCTTGCTTACCCCGGTGGCGCGTTGATTGACCGGCTGGCTCAAAGCGGGAATCCGCTGGCTGTCAAGCTGCCCCGGCCACTGCTGCATGACGGCACCCTCAACTTCAGCTTCAGCGGGCTCAAGACCGCCGTGCTGACCCATCTGAAAAAACAGCCTGCTTTGCCACAGGGGCAGGAGTTGCATGATTTTTGTGCCTCGTTCCAGGCCGCTGTCTGCGAGGTGCTGGTGAAAAAGACCGTGGCTGCCTTGCAGCAGGAAGGGCTGACCCGTCTGGTGGTGGGGGGCGGTGTTGCCTGTAATAGTGGCCTGCGGGCCAGCCTGCAGAAGATGAGCGATCAGCGTGGTGTTGAACTGCATCTGGCGCCGTCTAAACTATGCGGTGATAATGCTGCCATGCTGGCGGTGGCTGGTGATGCTTACCTTTCAGCCGGATGTCAGGATGACCTTGCCATGGATGCGACCGCCACCTGGCCCCTTGATCAGGTGGCCCGCTGGGAGCAGTTACCATGAATCAGTCTTTTCCACGCCCTCGCAAGTCCCTGGGCCAGAATTTTCTCAGTGATCATAATATTATCAGAAAAATCCTGACTGCAGCACATCTACAACCAACCGACCGGGTGCTTGAAGTTGGGCCGGGCCGGGGAGCGTTAACAGAGCTGCTGGCTGCACAAGCCGGACATCTGGTGGCAGTGGAGTTTGATCGTGATCTGGCAGCGCTGCTGCGTGAGCGGTTTGCCGGACAACAGCAGGTCACGATCCATGAACAGGATATTCTGAAAGTTGATTTTGAACAGCTGCTGGGTAGCCATACCTGCAAGGTGGTGGCTAACCTGCCGTACAACATCTCAACCCCGGTACTGTTCAGGTTCCTTGAAGAACGTCAGCGTTTTTCACGGCTGGTGGTCATGCTGCAGAAAGAGGTTGGTGAGCGTCTGGCAGCGCAGCCAGACTGCAGCGATTATGGCATTCTGACCGTGCTGTTCCGCCAGTGGTTTGACGTGAAACGTGAGTTTCTGGTGCCACCCGGCTGTTTCTTTCCGCCACCCAAGGTGGATTCAGTGGTGATCAGCCTGACCCCGTTGGCGGTATCACGGGTTGAGGTGGGTGACCAGGCACTGTTTGAACGGCTGGTCAAGGCTGCCTTTGGCATGCGGCGCAAGACGCTCTGGAACTGTCTGAAAAGCGGTGGTCTGGCAGAGCCGGAGCAGCTTGAGCAGTTGCTGTCGTCCTGTTCTATTGACGGTAAACGTCGTGGTGAAACTCTGGCTATTGAAGAGTTTGCCCTGTTGTCGCGAACCCTTTCGATGCTACGTGGGCTATAAACAAAGCCGCCTGCTTTTCAGCGGCGGCTTTGTGTCACGGTAAGTAAACCAGGTTATTTCTTCTTTGCCCTGGGGGCAGCAGTCTTTGGAGCCTTTGCTGCAGCGGCTTTAGGCGCTTTTGCCGGAGCAGCCTTGGCGGTTTTTGCGGCTGTAGCCTTGGGTGCCTTTTCCGGTGTTGCTTTCTTGGCTGCCAGATTGGCCATGCGAGTAGCACGACCTTTTGCCAGTTTTTCACCAAGATTGTTGTTGATAGCCGACTGACGCCGGGCTTCCGAATAGTTTTTAGCAGCCAGAGGTGTACCGCTGGGAATGCCGAACTGCTTGCGGTAGGCGGATGCTTTCATGTCGTGAGCCTGCTTGAGGTGACGTGAAAGGGTCTTGAAGCCCCCTTTACCACAGATCAGGCAGATGATTTGATCTTTCTGAATAGACTTCTTGGGTGAGATAGCTGGCGCAGCTTCTTTAGCAACCGTCTCTTCTTCAGTAGCTCCATCAGAATCAAGATTCTTGAGTGTTGCATATACTTTTTGAATTTCCTGTAACAGTTCGTCAGAACTCATTTCAACTGTTGCAGCGTGTGAAGATACAATGTTAGCCGTTAACTCAACCAATATTGATGACATGTTTCCTCCATATAATGAGTTGCCTGTTTAAATTGATGTTTCCCTCTAACAGTATACATTGAGTAAATCAAGCTGTTTCTTTGGTGTTGCCGTGGTGTGTCTTTAAAAAAAGTTTGACCGCGCCAATATCCTTCTGGTACTTAAAAACCTTTATCTGCTGACTTTGTCTGAGGTGACTGTATATGCCGTATATTGTGATTGAAGAAGAACGCTGCAAAGGGTGTGGTTTGTGTACCATTGCCTGCCCGAAGAAACTGGTAAATTTAAGCAGTCAGCCCAATGCACTTGGCTACACGCTGGCTGTGTTCAACAATCCAGAAAACTGTACCGGTTGCAGTCTTTGTGCTGAGATGTGCCCGGATGTTGCCATTACTGTGTTTAAGGAAGATAACTAGATGACTGCGCTGAAACGAAAGTTTGTCAAAGGTAATGAAGCGGTTGCCATGGCTGCCATTGAGGCGGGTGTGCAGTGCTATTTTGGCTATCCGATCACCCCTCAGAGTGATATTCCTGAATACCTCTCCCGTGAGCTTCCTAAGGCCGGTGGTACCTTTATTCAGGTGGAGAGTGAGATCGGTGCCATCAATATGGTGCTGGGTGCCTCGGCCTGCGGTGTCCGGGCCATGACCTCCTCTTCCGGCCCAGGTATCTCGCTTAAGCAGGAAGGGATCTCCTACATGGCCGGCTCTGAGCTGCCTGGGGTGATTGTTGATATCATGCGCTCCGGCCCGGGGCTGGGCGGCATTGACGCCTCCCAGGCCGAGTACCATCAGGCCACCAAAGGGGGCGGTCATGGTGGCTATCGCATCATTGTGCTGGCTCCTAATTCGGCCCAGGAAATGTATGATCTGACCATGCTGGCCTTTGACCTGTCAGATCAGTACCGGATGCCGGCCATGGTATTGGCTGATTCCGTGCTGGGCCAGATGAAGGAATCGATTGTTCCCAATCCCCGGCCTACGGTTAATCTGCCTGCCAAGGACTGGGCGGTACGTGGTACTGGTGGCGGTCAGCAAAATGTGGTCAAATCACTCTATCTGGGCGATGGCGAGATGGAGAAGTTCCACTGGAAGATGCATGCCCGCTATCAGGAATTGGCAGACAAAGAGTCCCGTTGGGAGGAATACCAGACTGCAGATGCCGAGCTGATCGTGACCGCCTTTGGTTGTACCTCCCGTATTGCCCGAACTGCCGTTGAGATGGCCCGCGCAGAGGGGATCAAGGTCGGCCTGATGCGGCCGATAACCCTGTTCCCGTTCCCGAAAAAGGCCTATGCCGATCTGTCGAACCGCTGCAAAAAATGGCTGACCATAGAGCTTTCAACCGGTCAGATGGTGGATGATGTCCGTCTGGCTGTGGCACGTGATGCAGAGGTTGAATTTTATGGACGTCCGCCAGGGGCTGGATCTCTTCCAACTCCAGAAGAGCTGTTTACCCAGATCAAGAAATTCTGTTAAGGACCCACCTATATGAAGCAGGTATTTTCCAAACCGGTTAGTTTGAAAGATGTGCAGACCCATTTTTGCCCCGGCTGCCACCACGGTTCAATCCACCGTCTGGTGGCTGAGGCCATGGACAGTTTTGGTATTGCCGACAAGACCATCGGCTGCGCCTCAGTCGGTTGCTCAGTGTTCCTGTACGGCTATTTTAATATCGATGTGGTGGAATCTCCCCATGGACGTGCTCCGGCGGTTGCCACCGGTGTCAAGCGGGCCCGGCCTGACCGGATTGTCTTCACCTATCAGGGGGACGGCGACCTGGCTGCCATCGGTACTTCCGAGATCATCCATGCTGCCAACCGTGGTGAGAAGATCACGGTGATCTTTGTCAACAACACCACCTACGGCATGACCGGCGGTCAGATGGCCCCCACCACCATGCCGGGCCAGAAGACCTCCACTTCACCCAATGGCAGGGATGTTGCCAATGACGGTAAGCCGTTCAAGATGGCAGAGCTACTTTCCAACCTGGATGGTGTGGCCTATTCTGCCAGAGTGGCCCTGAACAGCCCCAAGAATGTGCTGCAGGCCAAAAAGATCATAAAAAATGCCTTCCAGTATCAGGTGGAAGGGAAGGGCTTTGCCTTTATTGAGGCGCTGGCAGCCTGTCCCACTAACTGGGGCATGAATCCGCTGGCGGCCAATGAACGGGTGGGATCTGAAATGATCCCCTACTTTCCACTAGGTGTCTTTAAAAACAACGAAAACCTGTAACTGGAGTAAATTATATGCGTTATGATGTTTTTTGTGCAGGATATGGCGGTCAGGGCGTGCTGCTGGCCGGTAACCTGCTTTCCTATGCAGCCATTCGTGAAGGCAAAAATGTCTCTTTTTTTCCGGCTTACGGCGTGGAGAAACGGGGCGGGGCAGCCATGTGTACCGTGGTATTTGCCGATGGCGATACCGGTTCTCCTGTGGTCGGGGAACCATCTGTTTCGGTGATTCTGAACCAGCTTTCTTTTGATAAATATGCCCCAAAAGTCAAACAGGGTGGGAGCTGTCTGGTTAACAGCTCGCTGGTTGAGCTTGCTGGCGTTACCCTTGAAGGGCGGGAACTGCTTGCCATTCCGATGAACCAGATTGCCATTGAACTGGGTGATGTGCGGATGGTTAACATGGTGGCCTGTGGTGCCTATGCTGCTGCAACCGGCGCACTTTCTCTGGAATCGCTTCAGGAAGCGCTGAAGGATGCCCTGCCGGAACGTAACCATAAACTGATTCCTGCCAAAATCAAGGCGATTGAGGCAGGGGCTGCTGCAGTTTTTTCTGCACGAAAAGCTTGACTCACGGCTGATAGTTTGCTATTTAACTTTTCTCTTTTTTAGGGGTGTCGCCAAGCGGTAAGGCACCGGATTTTGATTCCGGCATTCCTAGGTTCGAATCCTGGCACCCCTGCCATAACAAAAACAGGCACTTGCGTTACTTGCGCAGGTGCCTTTTTTGTTCTTAATGCACTGTAGACAACATTCCTCAACAAAAGCTTCCTTTGGTCCCGATCTGGTAGAGAAAGACTGTTATTGTCGGGATATTTTACATAAACGGCTGTATGGAAATAAAATGCTATTTATTGTAAGGTATTATTTATTTGGCGTGTGTTTTGCAATATATAACCATTTTGAATGTTAGTGTAAATTATCTCGACATATGCGCAGACAAATGGAGAAATACCATGGGTACACACAAACAGATGATCAAAGGCATATTGGCAGCAGCAGCTCTGGTAGTAGCAGTGGCAGGCACTGCTCAGGCCACCCTTACCACCATCGGCACTGCAACCTACAACAATAGCAACTACAACCTGATCTATGATGATGACAACAACGGTCACGGCCTGGTCTGGCTGGATTACACCAATGGTGGCGCAACCTGGAACAATCAGGTGGCATGGGCCAACAGCCTTAACGGTGCGCTTACCTACAACCTGTATGCCGGGTATTCAGTAAACTGGGATGCTGCCAGCGGATGGCGTCTGCCCAACACAGTGGATGGCCTGTATGTGTATGGCTACGACGGTACCACCACTGCAGGCTACAACATCACCAGTTCAGAACTTGGGCATCTTTACTACACAGAACTGGGTAACAAGGGATACTTGAGCACCTCTCCAGCCTATCAATATCAATCAGGCTATGGCCTGAAGAACACCTATGGCTTTGACCATCTGCAGCCCTACTGGTACTGGTCGGGTACGGAGTATGCTAGTAATCCGACCGCAGCCTGGTGCTTCGTTACCTACGATGGCGGCCAGTACGCCGGCTACAAGGGCTACACCGATGGCTTGGGGTTAGCTGTTCGTTCCGGACAGGTTGTTCAGGAGGCCGCGCCGGTTCCTGAGCCGTCTACCTTTATCCTGCTGGGTGCAGGTCTGGGCGGCTTGGCCTTGTATTGCCGGAAACAGAAAAAATAACTGTAAATTATTTTGACAGAGCTTGATGCACAGGGGCTTTCCGAAAGGAATGCCCCTGTTTTTTGGGAATTGACCACGGCGGGCTGTTGCTATGCAGCATTATGCGGGGCGCTGAATCTTCCACATGCTCGACTGTTGCAAAACAGACGGGTGATAGTTTGGGAAATTTTGCCAATAAGCCTGCAACAACAGAGGTACGGATTTCTACACGCAGTGATTCTTTCAGCGCAAAAAGGATTTTGGACAGGTTTTCCATGGTTGGGTTGCCGGAACCTGAAAGCATACGGTGCAGGCTCTTGCTACGGTTGCCTTGATGTGAGCGAAGACAAATTATTTGCCACTGCGGTGAATAGTGGCTATATTATCCGCAATAAATGCGGAGAATAGTTGGTATGTATATCTGGGAACAATTACAATGGCCAGTATGGCAGGTAAACATGGCGCAGTTAGCCGTGTTGCTGGCAGATGTCCGCCATCATCAGGGACGTCTAACCGGCAGTATGGCAGCGCTGGGATTTCATCTGCAGGACGAGGCCGAGCTTTCCATGTTGACCCAGGATGTGATCAAGACCAGCGAGATAGAAGGAGAGACCTTGAATGCCGATCAGGTTCGCTCTTCTCTGGCACAGCGTCTTGGTCTGGATATTGGTGCATTGGCTCCGGTTGACCGGCATATAGACGGTGTGGTTGAAATGATGCTGGATGCCACCAGAAACTACCGGCAGCCGCTTACAAAAGAACGGTTGTGTGCCTGGCATGGCGCTTTGTTTCCAACAGGCCGCAGCGGGTTATTGGAGGTAAGGGTTGCTGACTGGCGGGATGATGCCACAGGCCCAATGCAGGTTGTGTCGGGCGTCTATGGACATGAAAAGGTTCACTTTCAGGCACCCCCCGCCGCTGCCTTGCCAACAGAGATGAACCGCTTTCTTGACTGGTTCAATACCCCCCAAACAGATCTTGATCCGGTCTTGCAAGCGGGTCTGGCGCACCTCTGGTTTGTAACACTGCATCCCTTTGATGATGGTAATGGACGGATTGCCCGTGCCATTGGAGATATGGCCCTGGCCCGTTCAGAAGGCAGCAGTCGCCATTTTTACAGCCTGTCTGCGCAGATTCGCCGGAACCGTAACGGTTACTATCAGATTCTGGAGCAGACGCAAAAAGGGGATATGGATGTTACGCAATGGCTTGCATGGTTTCTGACAAACCTGCGGCATGCCATGGATGGTGCAGAAACAACTCTTGCTCTGGTTCTTGGTAAGGCACGTTTCTGGGATCAGCATGCGGCCAGACCGCTGAACCAGCGTCAGATCATGATGCTAAACCGCCTGTTGGACGGCTTTGAAGGCAAATTGACCAGTTCTAAGTGGGCACAACTTGCAAAATGCTCGCAGGATTCAGCATTGCGGGATATCACGACGTTACTGGAATACGGCATACTGAAAAAA
>JAJTBI010000056.1 GCA_021286935.1 Geobacteraceae bacterium | reverse complement strand
CTGGTGCAGAACTGCAAACAACTTGCTTAATTCCGTTCTGGTGGAGCCATGCCGGCAGCAGAGGTGTTTGAGTTGCATCCCAGATACCCATGCTGACCTGATTGTGTTTGGTTTGATTCTGCTCATCATGCTCAAGAATAAAGAAAACCCGTTCAAACCCGCTGTTGGGGTGACTCAAGGTTCCGTAATAGGGTATGGCGATCTTTCCGGTGGTCATGGCGTGCCTCGTTTCATTCTGTGCAACAACTGTTGTTGCATCTTTTCTATTCCAAGTATTATGCCAAAATTGAGTTGATGGAGTGTTGTATAGCGCAACTAATTGATCTTAAAAGTTATATTTTGATTTATCTGTGTGTTGGCTATTAAAGGGGAGTTGTATACATCATGTTGCGTGTGCAACATGATTGGTGTGGCAATATGCGTAACTGGCTTAAAATAGGAGATTGTTTTTGATGTTGCGCTAATAAATGGTGTTGCATTTTGTTGTGCAACGTTGGGGCTGGTTGTTGTTTGGATCAAAATATTGGATGGTGAGGTAAAAACTTAGCAATAATAAATGGTTATGTTTTTGTGCTGAGGGGTGCGAACACTGCCCTGATAGTACAGACTGTTGCTGGCATGTTGCAATGATGCTGCTTGAAACAAACAGGGACGGATAACTCCGTCCCTGTTTGTTGGGATCAATATAAACAGAAATTATTCAGTGATTTTGTACTTATCACCGGTAAAGGCAACATTTGCATTCAGCACTTTAAGATTGGTAAATCCTTTTGCCTTAAGGGTTTCGTAGGCGATTCCGGCGCGAATGCCGGTTGCGCAATGGACGATAACCAGTTTGTCCTTAGGTACTTCTTTGTAACGTGTCCCAATCTGATCAGAGGGGATATGGATAGCCCCTTTGAATTGACCTGTCTTTCTTTCGGCGTCATTACGGACATCCAGAATTACAATGCTCGGATTGTCTAAAGCCTTGATGAAATCAGGAATAGTGATGTCGTGTGCTTCGAGTTTCCGTACGAAGGTCAGATTTGCCGGTGCCGGTTTGGCGCCAGCTTCGAGCGAATTGCCCAACTGTTGCCACTTGGCCAGACCGCCAGGGAAGAAGGTTGCCTTGGACAGACCATAATCACGCATCAACTCCAGGGCCTTATCTATATCGGCCTGATTATTGCTATAAAAGACAATCGGGGCACCCTTGAATGATGGCCAGTTTGCCTCCTGATATTTGTCCAGGTTCGTTGCCGGTAGGCTCATGGCACGGGGGATGTGGCCTGCAGCAAATTTGTCGGCAGCACGCAGATCCAGCAAGAGGATATTGCCTTCTTTTACAAACTTGGGAGAAGATACAAAGGGCAGTTCTGCTTTTGCCCAGGCGGGGTCGCCACCAGAATAAACCTTAACATTGGTATAGCCATTTTTTGCTGCCAGACCGGCAGCTTTGATGGAGAACGGTCAGGTGGGGCCTCCGCACCAGAAGATGGCCAGTTTGCCTTTGTCATCTCCAAGGCGTGATGCAACCTTGCCTTCTTTGTCAAGTTTCTCCATTTCAGCATCTGTCAGGTGCTGTGATGTGGGGATCGTAGCGGCATTAAAACGCCCTGCAGGACGGCTGTCAAACAGCAGGTAGTTGCCGGCTTGGGGGCCTTTGTCAACCAAGGCTTTTAAAGCTTCGGTACTGATAACACTGACACCTGCCGGCAGAACCGGACCTGCAGGTCTTGCAGCTGTCTGTTTTGGGGCTTCTTTTGCAACGGTCTGGGGTGCCGCCTCGCTCTTGACCTGTGGTCCGGTTTCGCAACCGGCCAGCAGAGCAACAGCAAAGAGTGTGGCAAAACTGGTTGCAAGTCTGGTGCGGATACTCATGGGATAGCTCCTTTCGGTAGTGTCCTGCTGTCCGTGTCAGCGAGGAGTAATAAGTGAAAGATGATTACTGCTGTTTTATACAACTAACGTCTTTAGCTGAGTTTTTGGGGTGGAACAAAGATATCAAAGTAGATCTGGGGAAGATGAAAGGATTGGTTAACTGGTGTCAGTTTTGTTGAAAGTAATACGGGGTGAAGGGATGTTACGTAGGTAGCCAGAGTGTCCGGGGGAAGGGATGAATAGGCTGATGCGTATGAATCTTCCTGGTTTTCTTCGCCTAATTCGTTGAGATTAAAAAGCAGGGAAGATGAAGTAGGATTATCCAGCACCTGGGCAATCCAGGAGCAATGGCTGGCTGACATGCTGAAGAGCAATACTATAGCAACAAGTATGATCAGAAGAATATGCTGTCTCAGGATAACCATGGCAGTGTGTATACAACGCCCTTTTGAAAAGGTCAATTTTATGCAGAAAAATAGATATTTGCATATCTTGATGCAATAACCTGTTGAGTGTTTTGAGTAGTAGTTGGTTGATGGATATATCTTTCGTGTACTGTTTCCTTAGCGCTTGCTAAAAACAATTTTAGTTATATAATAACAGTGTTTGTATTAATTGTTGACGTGATGGACAAGGAGCATACATATCAGGGTAATTTTGTGCAGCTACCGTCAGAGGAGGTGCCTATGGACAGGGACGATTGTACGGGGAAAAAACAGGAAGGTTTCTCGGTTGCCAAGATGCTTGAAGAACGGGGAGTCTCGCGGCGTGATTTCCTGAAATTCTGTTCTACTGTCACCGCTGCCATGGCGTTACCGGCCACCATGGTACCCAAGGTGGCACAGGCCCTGGACAAGGTGCAGCGTCCTCCGCTGGTCTGGCTGGAATTTCAGGATTGTGCCGGAGATACTGAAGCGCTGTTGCGCTCAGCTAACCCCACCGTGGGTGAGCTGGTACTGGATATCCTCTCGGTTGATTACCATGAAACCATTATGGCAGCAGCCGGACATCAGGCTGAGGCCAACCTTGAGAAGACGGTCAAAGAGTTTCAGGGCAAGTACCTCTGTGTGGTTGAGGGCTCCATCCCGATGAAGGAGGGCGGGGCTTATGGCTGTGTCGGCGGCAAATCTCATCTGGCACGGGCCAAACAGGTCTGCGGTTCTGCTGCAGCCACCATTGCCGTGGGCACCTGCGCCAGCTACGGCGGCATTGCTGCTGCTGCTCCCAATCCAACCGGTGCGGTTGGTGTTAAAGAGGCGGTGTCCGGTGCCACGGTGATCAATCTGCCCGGCTGTCCTTGTAATGCTGATAACCTGACCGCTGTGGTGGTTCATTTCCTCACCTTTGGCAAGCTCCCTGCCCTTGATAGCCATGGCCGTCCCCTGTTTGCCTACGGCAAGCGGATTCACGACAACTGCGAGCGTCGTCCCCACTTTGATGCCGGCCAGTATGTGGAACATTGGGGAGATGATGCCCACCGTAAAGGGCACTGCCTTTACAAGATGGGCTGTAAAGGTCCGGCCACCTTCCATAACTGTCCTACCCAGCGCTTCAATGAAAAAGTCAGTTGGCCGGTCGCTGCAGGTCATGGTTGTGTCGGCTGTTCCGAACCCCAGTTCTGGGACACCTCTCCACTCTATCGTCGTCTGCCCAACGTGCCGGGCTTTGGTATTGAACAAAATGCCGACAAGATCGGGCTTGCCTTTGCTGCCGGTGTGGGCGGCGCCTTTGCCATCCATGGCGCCATGAATGCTCTGCGCAAAGACAAAGAACCTACTGCCGACGAAGAGACCAAGGAAGGGGGGGAGTAGCTCATGGCCAAGATAGTCGTTGATCCGATTACCAGAATAGAAGGCCACCTGCGGATTGAGGCGGAGATTGAGGGCGGCACAATCAAGGATGCCTGGAGCTCCAGCACCATGTTCCGTGGTATTGAGAAGATCCTGAAAGGACGAGACCCCCGTGATGCCTGGTACTGGACCCAGCGCTTCTGCGGGGTCTGTACCACTGTGCATTCCATCGCCTCGATCCGTGCGGTTGAGGATGCCCTCAAGATCAAGATCCCTCCCAATGCCCAGTTAATTCGAAATATTATCATCGGCATCCAGGGGGTGCAGGATCACGTGATCCACTTCTATCACCTGCATGCCCTGGACTGGGTGGATATCACCTCGGCCCTTAAGGCTGACCCGGTCAAAACCGCCAGTCTGGCCGCCTCCATCTCTGACTGGCCCAACAACTCGGCCACCCACTTCAAGGCAGTGCAGGAAAAGCTGAAGGCCTTTGTGGGGACCGGACGTCTGGGCCCCTTTGCCAATGCCTATTGGGGACACCCCGCCTACAAACTGCCGCCAGAGGCGAATCTGATGGCAACGGCCCACTACCTTGAAGCGTTGGAGTGGCAGAAAGAGGTCATCAAGATTCACGCCATTCTGGGTAGCAAGAACCCCCATCCCCAGACCTTCCTGGTGGGGGGGATGTCGATCCCGGTTGATCCTGATTCCCAGAACGCCCTGAATGCCGACAAACTGATTACCATCAAGCGTTTGCTGGTGAAGGCAAAAGAGTTTATTGAGAAGGTCTATATTCCCGATCTTCTGGCGGTTGCTTCATTCTACAAAGATTGGGCTGCCATTGGTGGTGGAGTTGGCAATTTCCTTTCTTATGGTGAGTTTCCCGACCCGGTAACCGGTAACCTCTGGTTTCCTGCCGGTGCCATAATGAACAAGGATATAACCAAGCTTATAGCGGTTGATCAGCAGAAGGTCACGGAGTACGTTGATCACTCCTGGTATGAATATCAGGAAGGTCCCGGCAAGGGACTACATCCCTGGAAAGGGGAGTCGGAAGCCAAGTATACCGGACCAAAACCACCCTACGAGTTCTTGGACACAGATAAGAAGTACTCCTGGGTCAAGGCACCGCGCTATGATGAAGCTCCGATGGAGGTTGGTCCCCTGGCCCGGATTCTAGTGGCCTATGTAGCGGGACAGAAAGAGTCCAAAGAAGCGGTTGATATGGTGCTGGGTAAGTTGGGGGTCGGTCCGGCAGCACTGTTCTCAACCTTGGGGCGTACTGCGGCGCGAGGGATTGATGCCTTGCTGATGGCGCGTCAATCTTTGGTCTATCTCGATCAGTTGATTGCAAATATTGCAAAAGGTGATTTCCGTATTCATGCCAATGAAAAATGGGACCCCAAAGAATGGCCTGCCGAGGCATCGGGTTACGGCTGGCATGAGGCACCCCGCGGCGCCCTGGGGCACTGGATCAAGATCAAGGATCAGAAAATCTACAATTATCAGGCTATAGTGCCTTCAACCTGGAACGCCTCGCCCCGTGATGCCAAGGGACAGCGCGGTCCCTATGAGTCTGCTTTGGTGGGGACACCGGTTGCCAAGCCTGACCAGCCGTTGGAGATCCTGCGCACCATTCACTCCTTTGACCCCTGCCTGGCTTGTGCCGTGCATGTTACTGATGCCACCGGCAACGAGCTGGTGCGGGTCAAGGTCTCCTAGGAAAGGGGGCTGTCATGGGTGAGAAGAAGTTTAAACAGTATATCTGGGAGCTGCCGGTCCGTTGGTGCCACTGGATCAATGTGCTGTCCATAGTGGTGCTGGCTGCCACCGGCATCCTGATCGGCAATCCGGTCTTTATCGGCAGTTCAACCGATGCCTATCTGATGGGCTGGATCAGATTTATCCACTTTGTCTTTGCCTATGCCTTTGCTGTCAGCGTCATTACCCGGATGATCTGGACCTTTCGGGGTAACTGCTATGCCGGCTGGCGGGAATACTTTCCGTTTATGGGTGCAGCCGGTCGGAAAGAGATGAAAGAGGTGTTTGATTATTACACCTTCCGCAGCAAGCATCCGCCTGAGACCACTGGACATAATCCGATGGCTGCCACCGCCTATTTTGTACTGTTTCTGGTCTACTGGTTCATGATCCTGACCGGCTTTGCCATGTATGCCGAGCATGCGCCGGGCGGCATCATGCATAGCCTGTTAAAACCGGTCTATGTCATGATGACCACCCAGCAGATGCATCTCTATCATCACTTGGCCATGTGGCTGATCTTTGGTTTTGTGATCAATCATGTGTATAGTGCTTGGTTGATGGATATCAAGGAGAAGGGTGGAGAGATCTCCAGCATGTTCAGCGGTTACAAGTTCACCACCAGCCCCTATGCGGTCTGCAAGAGCCGGCTGTGGGACTTTTTCCCCTGGAAGAGTAAGAAATAGAACAGTTGAGACGGGGTGGCCAACCACCCCGTTTTCTTTGAAAGGTAGGCCATGACAACAACATTGGTACTGGGGTTGGGCAATACCATTATGTCGGATGATGGCATCGGCCCCAAGGTGATTGAACAGATGCAGCAGGGTGGTGGTCTGCCGGAAGATGTGGTCTTGCTTGATGGCGGTACCCTGGGGCTGGACCTGCTACCACATTTGGAAGGGGTCCAGCGGCTGATTATTGTGGATGCCGTTGAGATTGGGCAGCCAGCAGGAACCTGTGTCCGTCTGGCAGGTGATGAGGTTCCCATGGCCCTTGAAACCAAGCTGTCGCCCCACCAGATGGGGATGAAGGATCTGCTGGCTGTGGCGCGTCTGATGGGGCACCTGCCGGACGAGATTGTACTGATCGGCGTACAGCCCGCCTGCCTTGAAATGGATACTGAACTGACACCGGCAGTTGCTGCTGCTCTACCAACCCTGCTCACGATGGTACTGGCTGAGGTGTCTGGCCAATAAGACGTTTCCTGTCAGAACCATACGGGTTTCCGCTTGTTACCCATCTGTCTGCTCTGGTATAACCTAATGACTATCATCGAACCATAACAGGGCTTTGAAAAACTATTCCGGAGGCCGTCTACGGCGTTGCACGGTGCTCGCTCCCTCGACTAACTGGTTGTTATGTCTTGGTCGCTGTGCTCCGTGCGCCTTGTATCCGGCCTTCCTCATTACGTTTTTCAAAGCCCTTATAAGGAACCAGCTGCCATGCCTGAACTGTTGTTGCCTGCCCTGATTATTGTACTGCTGATTATCACAAGTATCCTGCTGGTAAAAGTCTTCCGCCTGGGTGGTCAAAGTCTGGAACCCCGTCTTGCCGCCCTTGAACGTATGCTTGAGCGCAATGAGCGTACTCTGCGTGAAGAGCTTGCCCGTGGACGGGAAGAGGCCCAGACACTGGGGCGGCAGGGGCGGGAGGAAAGCATCGGAGCAATGCAGACCTTGGGGGACGGTCTGTTGAAGCGGATGAGTGAGCTGGCCGGTCTGCAGAAGAGTCAGTTGGATATCTTTGCCGATCAGCTCAAGAACCTGACCGATACCAATGATAGCCGGATGGAAAAGCTGCGGGAAACCCTTCAGATCAGGTTGCAGGCCATTCAGGAGGATAATGCCAAACAGTTGGAACAGATGCGGACAACCGTGGATGAAAAGCTGCATGATACCCTGGAAAAACGGCTGGGTGAGTCATTCAAGCTGGTCAGCGAGCGGTTGGAGCTGGTCCAGAAAGGGTTGGGCGAGATGCAGACCCTGGCCAACGGGGTAGGGGACCTGAAGCGTGTGCTGACCAATGTCAAGACCCGCGGTACCTTTGGTGAGGTGCAACTTGGGGCACTACTGGAACAGGTGCTGGCTCCGGGACAGTATGCCGCCAATGTGGAAACCCGTAAAGGTAGCGGCCAACGGGTTGAATTTGCCCTGCGGCTGCCTGGCCGGGACGGCACCGGGGATAGCATAGTCCATCTGCCGCTGGATGCTAAATTTCCCCAAGAGGATTACCTGCGTCTGGTTGAAGCCCAGGAACGGGCTGATGCAGTGGCGGCTGAAGAGGCAGGCAAACTGCTGGAGCGAGCCATCCGTCTGGCTGCAACCGATATCCGCGATAAATACCTTGATCCGCCCCAGACCACCGATTTCGGGATCATGTTTCTGCCCACTGAGGGATTGTACGCCGAGGTGCTGCGTCGTCCCAGCCTTGCCGATGCCCTGCAGCGTGACCTCAAGGTGCTGGTGGCTGGTCCTACCACTCTTGCTGCCCTGCTCAACTCCCTTCAGATGGGGTTCCGTACCCTGGCCATTGAAAAACGCTCTGCCGAGGTCTGGAATCTACTGGGGGCAGTGCGGACCGAATTTGGCAAGTTTGGCGAGATGCTGGACAAGACCAGCAAGAAGCTGCAGGAGGCCGGCAACCATATTGAAGCTGCAGCCACCCGTACCCGTCAGATGGAGCGCAAGTTGAAGAACGTCCAGGCCCTGCCCAGCGGCGAGGCCCAGGGATTACTTGGTCTGGATGGTGAGGCTAATAATGTCTGAGCGTAAGGGGATTCTCAAGGCTGCAGGCGTTTTAGGATCTGCCACAATCTTGTCCCGCATCATGGGAATGGTGCGGGACATGGTCACTTCGCGCCTGTTTGGGGCCGGTATGGCAACCGATGCCTTCTTTGCAGCCTTTCAGATTCCCAATATGCTGCGTCGCTTCTTTGCTGAAGGTGCCTTGACTGCTGCCTTTGTCCCTACTTTTTCCGAAACCCTGGTGCAGGAGGGGGAGGATAAGGCCAGGGAGCTTGCGAACCTCTGTTTCACCCTGCTGACCATGGTGGTTGCCTTAATCACTTTGCTGGGTATCCTGTTGTCTCCTTTGATCATCAAGCTGATGTTTCCTGGTTTCATGGCGGTGCCGGGCAAGTTTGAGCTGACTGTGCTGCTGAACCGGGTCATGTTCCCCTACCTCTTCTTTATCTCGCTGGTGGCGCTTTGCATGGGGATACTGAATACTGTACGCCATTTTTTTACCCCCGCCATTTCCACCGTATTCCTGAATATTTCCATGATCCTGGCTGCCTTGCTGCTGCGTCCTTTTTTCCAGTACCCGATCACTGCCCTTGCAGTGGGGGTACTGCTGGGGGGGCTGATCCAGTTGCTGCTGCAACTACCGGTCCTCTGGAACAAAGGGTTTCCGATCCGTCCACAATTTGGATTGAACGACCCAAAAGTCAGGAAGATAGCCCTGCTGATGTTGCCTGCCACCTTAGGTGTTGGGGTCTATTATCTTAATATCACGGTTGGAAATATTCTGGCCTCCCTTCTGCCGCAAGGTTCAGTCTCCTATCTGTACTATGCCCAGCGTCTGTTTGAGTTCCCTCAGGGGGTTTTTACCGTATCGGTTGCCCAGGCGGTTTTGCCTGCTATGAGCCGTCAGGCAGCTGAGGGTGATGTGGAGGCGATGAAGGATTCACTTAATTACGGGGTGCGACTGACCCTGTTTGTGACCATTCCTGCCCTGGTTGGGCTTATGGTCTGTGCAGAACCGCTCATGACTCTGTTGTTCATGGGAGGAAAATTTGACTATACCATGGCGCAACAATCAGCGCGGGCATTGGTCTATTACTCAATGGGTCTTTCCTGTGTAGCTCTGGTGCGGGTGCTGGCCCCGGCTTTCTATGCCCTGAAAGATACCAAGACGCCGGTTATTACTGCTTTTATCTCTTTTGTCCTGAATCTTGGTTTCAGTCTCTGGCTGATGGTACCGCTTAAGCATGGTGGGCTGGCCCTTGCATCCTCTTTGTCTGCTTTGGGCAACATGCTTCTGCTGTTCTGGCTGCTGCGTCGCAAGCTAGGCCTGTTAGGAGGTAGAAGGATGCTGCGTACGGCGCTTTCTGCAGGTGCAGCCTCTCTGCCAATGGGATTGGTTGCCTGGTGGATGGCTGGGCAGTTGAACTGGTCCCTATCCGGTCATAAGCTGGCAAAAGCGGCCGGTTTGAGTGGTGTGGTGTTGTCTGCGTTGCTGGTGTACGGGCTATTTAGCCGACTGTTTCGTTCAGAAGAGGCTGTTGAATTTCTGGGGTTGGTGAAAAAGAAGCTGCGGAGGTAACCTGTCATGACTAACTGTTCTGTAGCACGCTATGTGACGAATATGGGGTCTGGTGCAGTGGCTGCAACTTATCTGGGGGTTTGCCGTGTCTGGCTGCCTGGTGATGATCTGTCTGCAATTGATGGGGCTGCATCAGGAGAATCAGAGCTTGTCAAAAAGGCGGCTAAACAGCTAGAGCTTTACTTTCAAGGTTGCTTGCAACAGTTTGATCTGCCTGTTGATATTACTTTGCTCACGTCATTTCGACAGCAGGTGTTACTGCTGACTGCGCAGATTCCCTACGGCAGCGTGACAACCTATGCAGGCCTTGCAAAAAGAGTTGGATCTCCCAAGGCGGCCCGTGCGGTTGGCGGTGCCTTGGGGGCCAACCCTGTTCCTATTATTATCCCCTGTCATCGGGTTGTAGCATCAAATGGAGCCTTGACCGGATATAGTGGGGCAGGTGGCATTTTGATGAAAGAAAACTTATTATCTCTGGAAGGTATTGATTTCAGGGCATTCAAAAAAGTCTGATTTTTGACAGTTATAAACAGCATTTTTTTAGAAAAAATTGTTTTATTTCTCTTGACACCAAAAAACGTCGAGATATCGACAAGCTGACTCATGAAATAGGCTAAGTTGCTGAAAATACATTGTAAACATAATGATTAAAAAATAGGCATTTGGCAAAAATCGCTTGTAAGAATATTACTTTTCTGTGTCATCAACAGTACTATCCACAACTTATCCACAGATTGTGTTGATAAGGATTCAAGCTATTGAAATCCTTCCAGACGACCGGTTATTGCTAGTGAACTACTGTGCATCCTCCCTTGCTTTTGCTTCGACCCATAGCGCCTCCATCTCATCCAGGCTTGCATCCTGAAGGTGTCGTCCAGTGGCGTGCAGACGATCTTCAATGTGGCTGAACCGGCTCTGAAAACGGGCAATGGTTTTGCGAAGCGCCTCTTCAGGGTCCAGTGAAAGAAAACGTCCCAGGTTGACTATGGCAAACAACAGGTCACCCAGCTCGGCTTCCATTCGGTCCTGACGTTTCTGTGCCATGGCTTCTTCAAACTCGTGCAGCTCTTCAATGACCTTGGCCATCACCTGGTCCACATGCTCCCAGTCAAAACCGACCCTGGATGCCTTTTCAGATATCTTATGAGCCTTCATAAGCGCTGGCAGGTGAGGGGGGATACCGGACAGGGCTGAGCGGCGTTCATCCCCTTTTTCCTCTTTTTTTATCTTTTCCCAGTTTGCAATCTGTGCTTCGCTGTCTTTAATCTCCTGATCACCAAAGACGTGGGGGTGTCGCCGGATCAGCTTGTCAGCCAAGGTTGACAATATGTCGTCCATGGTAAAGGCGCCCCGTTCTTCGGCAATGGCTGCATGGAAGACCGGTTGCAGGAGCAGGTCTCCCAATTCTTCTTTCAGTAGTTCATCTGAGCCCTTGTCAATCGCCTCCAGAACTTCATAGGACTCTTCCAAAAGATAGCGCTTCAGACTTTCATGGGTTTGCTCCGCATCCCATGGACATCCGCCGGGAGCACGCAGGCGTCGCATAATGGTCATGATCTGGCGGAAATGCTCTGTTGAGTCTGTCGTCATTTGAATATACTCCTGTTCCCGGTCCGGTTCTCAGCTTGACACGTCGGGTGATAATGGTAGAAATGATTAACTACACTATTATGGTTGATTTTAAAAGGTACAGGTACATGGCTCCAACCAGTCAAAAAACAGAATCTTTAACTGTAACCTCCCTGCGTTCACTGATGGAGCTTGCTTCTTTGGTTAACTCCTCGCTTGATCCTGCTGAAGTCCGTCGTCTGGCAGTTGAAACGGTGCCGCGCTGTGTAGGGGCAGATGCAGCAAGTTTACTGTTGTTGGATGATGAGACCGGTGAGCTGTATTTTGAAGCAGCAAGCGGTGTGAAGGGGCAGTGCCTGAAAGAGGTCCGCTTAAGGCCAGGGGAAGGGATTGCCGGCTGGGTTGCTCGTAAAGGTGGCGCTGTGATTGTCGATGATGTGAAGTCGGATCATCGCTTTGCAGCAGATGTCGATCGCTTTACCGGCTATGAAACCAGAAACATGATTGTGGCTCCGGTGGCAACCAAGGAAAAGGTTTGGGGTGTACTACAGGTCTTGAATAAGCAGGCTGGTGACTTCACTGATGATGATCTTGAACTGGTGCAGGCACTGGCAGATCAGGTTGCTATTGCTATTGAAAATGCCTCCATGTATCAGGAAATGCGCATGACGTTGCTGGGGGTGACCACCGCCCTGGCCGAGGCGTTGGAACAGCGTGATCCCTATACCGGTGGACATACCCGGCGGGTACATGAATATTCCGTCCTGATTGCCAGCCATCTGGGGCTGCCACAGGATGAAATTGATATCCTGCGACTGGCTGCCATTATGCATGACATTGGTAAAATTGGGGTTTCTGATCAGGTTCTGCGTAAACCCGGGCGCTTGAATGAAGAAGAGTTTCGTGAAATGTGCCGTCATCCTGAAGCTGGTGTTGATATTATTGAACATTTACCCCAGCTGACGCGGGTGGTACCGGGGGTCTTGTATCACCACGAGCAGTACGATGGAAATCGCTATCCCCAGAAGCGTCAAGCAGAGGATATTCCGCTACATGCCAGAATCATTGCCGTTGCTGATGCCTTTGATGCCATGACTTCAGACCGTCCTTATCGTAAATCACTGGGGTTTGCGGTTGCTTTTGCAGAACTTGATCGTTGTGCGGGGCAGCAATTTGATCCGCATCTGGTTCAAATATTTAAACAAGCATGGCTGGATGGAGAATTGCAACAGCCCGCTAAAGAGGAGTAGTTGTTGATAATAGATTGACGTCAGATAGGGGCTTGTGCTAGATAAAAAAACTCTTCACCTGCTTTTGGCGAAGTAGATGGTTGGATGTACCATACGAAATCAGATGATTTCGGTGCGTAGCGCAGCCTGGTAGCGCACTAGACTGGGGGTCTAGGGGTCGAAGGTTCGAATCCTTTCGCACCGACCATAAACAAAGGGTTTGCAGGTATTCTGCAAACCCTTTGTCATTTGTTTTGGGATACTCTGGGACACATTTTTAGTTGTTGAGAATTGTATACACCCTCACAGCATATCCCTAACCCGATCTAAGCACAGGGTAAATGCTTGTGTTCAACAACAAACCCGCCGTATTTCAGCAGCCAGCGTCTCAATAAAGAATGGCTTGGCAACATAGCCGTCACAGCCCGCCTCCATCAGTCGTTCCTGATCACCCAGCAGGGCATGGGCGGTAACTGCAATGATCGGCACATGTCGTTCACTACCCTCACGCAGCCTGATTTGCTTTACAACCTCATCGCCATTCATGCCTGGCATCTGTATATCCATCAGAATTAGGTCAAATGGTTGTTTTTCCCATGCATTGAGGGCTTCATGTCCATTGGTTGCAAGTATAACCTGATAACCAAGCTTCTCCATCAGTTTCCTGGCATAGCTACTGTTAGCAGTATTATCCTCAGCAATCAGGACGGTACGTTTGGGGTCCCCTATTGGCCCTGCCACAGCAGCAACTACGCCATCATCCCTAACTTTGTTAGGACGTGAACGGACTGTACAGGGAAGCAGCAGATGGAACGTACTGCCTTTGCCGGGTTTGCTTTCTACCGTGATACCGCCCCCCATTAACTCAGCCAGTCTGCTACAGATAGCCAGACCAAGTCCGGCACCGCCGTGACGACGGGTATTTGATTCGTCTGCCTGGGTAAACATATTGAAAATATATTCAAGTTTAGAGTGCTCTATGCCAATACCGGTGTCGGTGACGGCAATATCCAGCAGTATGATAGAATCATGCTGCTCCCTGATCGTTACATCAAACCTGACACCACCTCTTTCGGTAAACTTTATTGCATTCGTCAACAGGTTGGAAAGCACCTGCATGACCCGAAGGTGGTCACCGAACAGCAGGTCTGGCACGGTATCCGCGATACAGGTTTGGATACTCAGTCCTTTGGCATTGGCGGCAGTCTGCTGTATCGCAACTACCTCATCAATGCAGCTACGCAAGGAATACTCAGCCTGTTGGATCTGAAACTGGCCAGCTTCTATTCTTGTTATGTCAAGAATATCATTGATTAAAGCTACCAAATTTCCAGCCGAAAATTGGAGGGTCTCAAGATATTCCTGTTGTTCTTGTGTAACACCAGTCATGGCGATCAGTTGCGCCATGCCGACGACGCCGTTGAGTGGTGTTCTCAATTCATGGCTCATGTTTGCAAGGAACTGAGTTTTTGCCATGTTGGCAGCTTCTGCCATGTCTTTGGCAACAATCAGCTCCTCTTGGGTTTTCTGGCGTTCAGCAATTTCCTCTTCTAGTTGGGCAGCCTGAACCCTGAGTTCATTTTCTGTTTCTTTATGGGCCACAAGTTCATCTTGAAGGAGAAGCTCGGCTTTCTGACGAGCTTGAAGCTCTGATTGCAGACTTTCTGTCTTCACTTCCACTTCACTGCGCAGTTTCGTAGTGAACCAATACAGACCCAGAATTGCGAGAGCTGTTGCGACAATGGCTGCTAATAACGTATGTAGTGTTTGGTATGCGTCATCGATGGGTGCGCGTATTGACTCTATGGCCCGAATCTGGCCTTCTTTTTCATTGAACCCACCTTCACCAGGGTAAAGTGCTTGCAATCCTAAGGGGGCATCCGTCCGTTTGCCATGGCAGCGTAGACAGGTCTTCTGGTTTTCCTTGTAAGGAATGGCAACGTAAATGTATTTCTTCCTATCAATCGTGACTACTTCCCGGTAACGCTGCAGTGTTCTGTCTGCATTAAACTTCCGTATCAATTCTACCTCAAGCTGGTCTGCCTTATTGACAGGATTACGAGGGTTTTCTGCAGCCAGCTTGTAATAGATTTCAGGATGCCCATGCTTTACAAGCTCTTTGTTGTAAAGCCCATGCATGTTCCTGACAATGTAGGATGATGAGAAGATGACGGGAGAGTAATAGTCTTTTACAATTTTGCCATTATCAATAGCCCTGAAAAACTCAGGGTGCATGATTTGATGGATATAATGATGGAGGCCACGTTGGGAAAGAATAACGTTTTCAACATTCTGCTCGGCACGTTCCAGAACCCGTTTGTAGGCAAGGTAATAGAATCCTGAGGTTATCACCAGGACAAACAGAAGTACCCCAAGGTATCGCACCATGAATTTTCTGCGCCGAGCAACCATCAATAAACCTGTCTTAGTCTTTGGTTTTCAAGACTAAATGGTGTCCTGCCTGCTTTGTGGGTGTTTATGACTGCTGTGCTATATACATTAGTTTTGATGTTTTTCAACCAAGAAAATACTATAGATAAAACAATATGTTAGCCAAATTGATTGAGTCCATGTTTTTGTTTGAGGTACACTGTCCCTGTTTTGCAGCGCATATGTCTGAATAATTGAGGTTACTGTGGATATTTCTCCTGCTGTAAAGCCCATTTCTACGTTGGTTGATACGTTGTGCCGTGATCATCTCCAGGGAAAAGACGAGGTGGTTCGTCTTGCCATGATCGCCATGCTTTCCGGTGGTCATATCCTGATTGAGGATCTGCCGGGGCTGGGCAAGACAACTATCGCCCTTGCTTTGGCAGGGGCCACCGGTCTTTCCTTTGGCAGGGTGCAATGTACCAGCGATCTGCTGCCAACCGACATCACCGGGTTGTCGGTATTTAATCGGGGGGAGGGTCATTTCAGTTTTATTCCAGGACCGATTTTTAACAATATTGTGCTGCTGGACGAGATCAACCGTGCCATGCCCCGTACCCAGAGCGCCATGCTTGAGGCGATGGAGGAGCGCCGGGTAACGGTTGAAGGCATCACCCACCAGCTGCCTGATCCGTTTATGGTCTTTGCCACCCAGAACCCCTCTGACCAGAGCGGCACCTTTCTGCTGCCGGAATCACAGCTTGATCGGTTTCTGATCTGTACCGGTATTGGCTATCCACCTGATGGGCTGGAACATTCAATCATCTCAAGCGGCGGAATCAGGGAGCAGATCGCCGGTATTTCGCCGCTGGTGTCAAACAGCGAGATACTGGCTGCCCGCCGGACCGTTGCCCAGGATATCTATCTGGCTGACAAGGTTGTCGGGTATATCCACGCCTTGGTTAAGGCCACCCGGAGCCATCCGCTGATTCAGATCGGGCTTTCCACCAGGGCAGCCATAAGTCTGGCCCAGGCAGCCCGTGCAGCTGCATTTCTGGCAGGTCGCAGCTATGTTGCGCCTGATGATGTAAAAGGGATAGCCAGTGCGGTCTGTGCCCACCGTTTGGTGACACGGTCAGGGCAGGCTACTGACAGAGGAGAACTGCTACGGGAGATCATCAGCAGCATACCACTTCCTTTGGTCTAAGGATCAGCAAGGCGGGAGCCTTCTATATCGTCATCACCATTCTGCTTGGGTTTTCTGCCGTGAACACCGGCAATAACCTGCTGTTTCTGGTGGTGGCAGGGATGCTGGGGTTTATGACCGTTACCGGCTACGCAGGAATGACCAACATCAAAGGGATCATTCCGGTGCTGCTACCCCCTGATGAGCTGTTTGCCGGAACCCCTGGACGCTTCAAGGTGCTGCTTTGTAATGAAAAAAAGCGTATCCCTTCATTTCTTCTCAAGCTTGAAGCATCTGACTACGGTAACGTACTGATTCCGCTGATTGGAGGCGGACAGCAGTTAGAATCCACCCTTACTCTTACCTTTCCAGAACGGGGCAGACATCCTGTTGGACAGATCAGGGTCAGTTCCCCTTTTCCGGTAAACTTTTTCACCCGCTACTGGAGTTTCCAGCTTGATACCCCTTGTATCGTCTATCCCCGTCTTGCCCCGCTTTCTTCAGTGATGGCGTCTGAGGATTCCCGACAGTCCGGCACTAACGTTCACCATGGCCGTGGGCAGGATGGTGAGCTGGAACGGATCAGGGAGTATTCTGGTGCAGAACCGTTACGCTCGATTCACTGGAAGCTGTCAGCCCGTGGTGATGATCTGCTGGTTAAGGAGTTTGGCAATCAATCCGTGCCCCCTCTGGTGATCAGGTTTGACCTCCTTCCTGGGGCAGGTATTGAGGAAAAACTGGCACATGCTGCCTGGCTTATCAAGCAACGGGTCATGGAGCAGCCGGTAGGGCTGGATCTCGATGGGCAGATCATCCAGCCTGCTATTGGGCGTCAGCATGGTACCCGTCTGCTGACAGAATTGGCTTTGTATGGTCAGCAGTAGCCGTCTCGCCTCAATCCTCTGCTTTCTGATCGCCCTTGTCGGCGTCATTCCGATCTTTGCCTGGCTTGAGGCCTTTCCGCGTATGGTGCTTGCTGCAGGGCTGATACTCGGTGTTCTGCAGGAGTTTAAGGGGCGTTGGTACCTGAAAAACTGGCAGTTCAATCTGACCCTGGTGCCGGTTTTTATCTGGTATGCCCTGCAGTACAGCAACCGTAATCCTATTCAGCCGGTGGTGAGTGTGCTGGTGATTATGCTTGCTGCCCGGCTGGCTGGTGAGAAAAGCACCCGGAACCTGATGCAGATCAATCTGCTGGCCCTTTTCTGCCTTGCCTCCAGATCTCTTTTTGAGTTGAATCCGCTATTTCTGGTCTGGCTGGCCCTGTTGCTGCTGCTTGTACCGGTTTCTCTGGTTGTGCTGACCTTCCATGCCCAGGACCAAGCCATGCGCTTCACCCGCAAGGAGGTAAACAGGGTGGTCCTGACGGCCCTGTTGATAACCCTGCTGACTGTGCCTGCTATGGCTCTGCTGTTTCCAATCCTGCCAAGAACCGCGCTTCCGCTCTGGACCTTTCTTAATCCCTCTGTTTCCGGTGCAACCGGCATGAGCGACAAGGTTGAACCGGGTGCGGTATCCAACGTAACAGAGTCACGGGTTCCGGTTTTCAGGGCAGAGATGGCACGACAGTCAACACCTCCCTATTGGCGTGGCACGGTTTTCAATACCCTTAAGGCTGGACGTTGGACCCGTACTGCTGCGGTGCCTGATGAAACGAGCGTTCCTGCCGGAAGGCCTGTTATCCAGACAATCTACCCTGAACCATCGGCCTCAAAAATTTTGGTTGGTTTTGACGCACCTGCAGAGATACGGTTGCCGTTTGTGCGGATGTCGCCGGATCTGGTTTTTGACTATCAAAGGGGACTTGGCAGGCGGGTTGGGTATGTTGTCAGGTCAGGCTCTGATGGTTTGTTGCGTAGCTCAAAAGCAATCAACCGGCATTTCTATCTGGGGGTGCCGGAGGAAACCTCGCCATTAATTCGTCAACTGGCTGAGGGGATCAAAAAGGCAGGAGCTACTGACCAAAAGCGGCTTGAGCTGGTTGAGCAGCATTTCCTGAATGGTGGCTATCGCTATAGCAGGACAGGGCTTCCCACGGGCAAGGATGCGATCCATCAATTTCTGTTTGTTTCAAAGCAGGGGCATTGTGAGTTTTTTGCCTCATCATGTGCCCTATTATTACGTGCTTCAGGTGTTCCTGCGCGGCTTGTCGGCGGCTATCTTGGTGGTGAATATAACGAGGTCGGCGGCTATTATCTGGTCAGTCAGGAAATGGCCCATGTCTGGGTTGAGGCATACATTAGCGGCAAGGGCTGGGTACGGACTGATCCGAGTCGCTTTGCAACCAATGCCGGTGCTGTCTGGAGTGTACATAAACAGCGAACAATGGCTGAGCGCTTTCGGTTGCTGGTTGATGCCTTGGATTACCGCTGGAACCGAAACATTGTGACCTATGATTTTGAACGTCAGGTCAGCCAGCTACGTAGTGCAGGCAGCAGGTTGCAGAGGCTGGAGCAGGTAATCAAAGCACGCTGGCAAGGTCTGTTGATTGTTTTTTCTTGTGTCATGCTGCTGGTGCTCTTGTTTCAACTGCGTCTGCGCTGGTTCAGATATTCCCGGGAAGAACGACTACTCAGACGTTTCAGACAGATACTGAAGACAAAATACGGGGCAGGGCTTGTAACTGAGAACAAAGGTCTGTTTGAGCTGGCAGCTGCAACCAATGATGAACAGGTGCAGCAGTTTGTTGCCATCTATGCTGCTGCCGTCTATCAGGATAAATCGCTTGGCCAGGATGAGATCAAACAGTTACGCAAGCTGCTGGATGCGTTGTCTGCGTCAAATGAAACGGATGTTATCAGCCGTTAATTCCTGCTAGTTTCGACCGTAGAGTGTAACTAATTGTGCATACTGATCAGCCAGTTCTTGTGTTAACTGTCCTGCCTGATAGCGCCAG
>JAJTBI010000002.1 GCA_021286935.1 Geobacteraceae bacterium | reverse complement strand
GGCAGAGGATCAGACAGTACGTGCCAACCGTCTGGCGCTTCTGACTGCCATTAACCGGCTTTTCAGCAAAATTGCCGACTTCAGTAGACTGACAGGCTAGTTAGCGGCACTTATTCTATTCATATTGACTGGACAAGGAGGTTCACCATGTCATTCACCGGTCGAGTTATTTTTGGAAATGCTGTTGTCGTTTTCGCCGCAGTACTCGTTTTGACGCTCCTGAACAAAACCGGTAACCTGCTGAATGCCGTGGTGCTGGGAGTGGTATTATTAGCGACCTCTACAACGGTACTCTGGTTTCTTTGTAATCAGGCCTTCAGACCTTTGGAAGGTATTGTCAGCGCCATGGAAAAGGCGGCTGCCGGCGATCTTTCGGTACGCATTACAGGTTCCGGCACCGGCGAAATCGGTCGTCTGGGTGTTGCCTTTAATGCCATGATGAACGACATGAATCAGGCCATGCGCAAGTTCTTCTCGGTGGCAGATCTGGTCAGGGATTCGGTCAGCATGGTACAGAACACTACCAATGCCATGGCCAATGCGGCAGAAGAGGTGGCCATGCAGGCCGGTACGATTGCTACGGCCAGCGAAGAGATGTCAGCCACCTCGGCAGATATCGCCCGCAACTGTCTGTACGCGGCTGAAAACTCTCAAAAGGCGACAGAGCAGACCACCAGCGGCGCCCAGATCGTCCGCAGCAGTGCCGATATCATGGAAAATATTGCCAAGCGGGTCATGCAGTCATCAACCACGGTTGAGGGACTGGGGCAACGTTCTGACCAGATTGGCGCCATTGTGGGTACCATCGAGGATATTGCCGACCAGACCAACCTGCTAGCCCTGAACGCAGCCATTGAAGCCGCCCGGGCCGGTGAGATGGGACGCGGCTTTGCCGTGGTTGCCGATGAAGTACGGGCTCTGGCTGAACGGACTACCCGTGCCACCAAAGAAATTGCCGGCATGATCAAGACCATCCAGACAGAAACCCAGTCAGCGGTCGGCTCGATGTACGAAGGGGTTGAAGAGGTTAAGCGGGGCACCGAGGGCACCACCCGCTCCGGTGAGGCGCTGGAAGATATCCTCAACATGATCAACGAACTTGCCCTGCAGATCAACCAGGTGGCAACCGCGGCAGAAGAACAGACCGCCACCACCAGCGAGATCACCAGCAACATCCAGATGATCACTGAAGTGGTCAACCGCAACGTCGAAAATGCCCGCGGCACCACTGAAGCAACGGTCAAGCTGGCCCAGCAGGTGGATGAACTGCACCAGCTGGTGGGACACTTCAAGCTGGCCAGCGCACTGGTCTGGGATGAAAGTTTTGCCACCGGCATCCATACCTTTGACGAACAGCACAAGGTGCTGTTCAACATGGTTAATGAGCTGCATGATGCCATGCAGCAGAAGCGGACCAGAGAGGCGATCGGCAAGATCCTGCACGGACTGGCAGACTATACGGTCCACCACTTTGCTGATGAAGAAAAAGCCTTTGACCAGACCCATTACCCTGATGTTGCCAACCACAAGCAACTGCACAAAAATCTGGTTGACCAAGTGGTCGCACTGATCGGCAAATTCCAGAGCGGCGAAACCCTGCTGACCCATATCAAGGGTCAGGACAAGAACTACGGTCCTCACCTGACCAAGAACGGTATCAAATGATTGCAATTATTGACTATGGCATGGGCAACCTGCGTTCAGTCCAGAAGGCATTTGAACGTGTCGGTTCTGCTGCAGAAGTCACCGCTGATCCCAGGCGGCTGCGTAACGCCGACAAGATCGTGCTGCCCGGTGTAGGTGCCTTTCGGGATTGTATCAACAACCTGGAGCAGGGTGGATTTGTTGAACCGATCCTGCAGGTGATTGCCGAAGGACGCCCTTTTCTGGGGATCTGCCTGGGGCTGCAGCTCCTGTTTAGTGAAAGCGAAGAGTTCGGCCTGCACAAAGGGTTGGGAGTCATACCGGGCAGAGTGGTACGCTTCCCTGAAGGGATGCAGGAACAGGGTGAAAAGCTTCCGGTACCTCACATGGGCTGGAACCAGATCTCACTAAAGGCTGCAGCGCCGCTATTTAACGGCATTCAGGACAACAGCAACGTCTACTTTGTCCACTCCTACTACGTTAAACCGGATGACCAGTCCGTTGTAGCGGCCACCTGCAACTACGGCCTGGAATTCTGCGCAGCTATCCGCAAGGACAATGTCATGGCTACCCAGTTCCACCCGGAAAAATCACAGGCCATCGGCCTGCAGATGCTGAAAAACTTTGCCGAACTGCACTGATCTACCAAGAGCACGAAGTATCACCAAGAAAACCATAAAAAGCAGTCAACTTGATTTTAGTTTTACGCCTTACTTGGTGTACCTTCGTGTCCTTCGTGGATAAAAGGAAACTGTAATGATCGTCATACCTGCCATAGACCTGAAAGAAGGTAACTGCGTCCGCCTGGAACAGGGCGAGATGAACCGCGACACCGTATTTTCCGACAATCCTGCCGAGCAGGCCCTGAAATGGCAGGAGGCCGGTGCAGAACTGCTGCACCTGGTGGATCTGGATGGCGCCTTTGCCGGTGTCCCCAAGAACAAGGCCGCCATTGAGGCAATCATCAAGGCGATCAACATCCCGGCCCAACTGGGCGGCGGCATCCGCGATATCGCCACCATTGAGGCCTATCTGTCACTGGGGCTTTCCCGTGTGATCATCGGCACCGCTGCCCAGCGTAACCCGGAACTGGTGATCGAGGCCTGCAAAAAATTCCCCGGCCAGATTGTGGTCGGCATTGACGCCAAAAACGGCATGGTGGCGGTACAAGGCTGGGCTGAACTGACCGACATCAGCGCCGTCGACTTGGCCAGGAAGTTTGAAGACTGCGGGGTAGCTGCCATCATCTACACCGACATCAGCCGGGACGGCATGATGGGTGGCCCCAACCTTGAAGCCACCAAGGCACTGGCAGAGGCAATCTCCATCCCGGTCATCGCTTCCGGCGGGGTCTCTTCACTGAAGGATATTGAGAACCTGATGGCCATTGAGCAGAGCGGCATCAGCGGCGCCATTACCGGCAAGGCGATCTACACCGGTGCCATCAACCTGCGTGAGGCGATTGACCTGACCAAACGGGGCTGCCAATGCTGACCCGTCGCATCATTCCCTGTCTGGATGTGACCGGTGGCCGGGTGGTCAAGGGGGTCCAATTTCTTGAGCTGCGTGATGCCGGAGAGCCGGTGGAAATTGCCGAGGCCTATGACCAGCAGGGGGCCGATGAACTGACCTTTCTGGATATCACCGCCTCCAGCGATGGCCGTGACACCATGGTGGATGTGGTCCGCCGCACTGCCGAGCGGGTCTTTATGCCGCTGACTGTTGGCGGCGGCATCCGGGTGGTGGAAGATATCCGCCGGATGCTGAATGCCGGTGCGGACAAGGTATCGATCAATACCGCTGCAGTCAGTCGGCCTGAGTTTGTCAATGAGGCTGCCGAACGGTTCGGTTCCCAATGTACGGTGGTGGCGATTGATGCCCGCCAGGTACCGGGAGAACAACGCTGGGAAGTCTACACCCACGGTGGCCGCAAACCGACCGGCATTGATGTTGTCGAATGGGCAGCCCGGATGGAGTCCTACGGTGCCGGAGAGATCCTACTGACCAGTATGGACCGTGACGGTACCAAGGATGGCTATGATCTGGCCCTGACCCGTGCCGTGGTGGATGCGGTTTCAATCCCGGTAATCGCCTCCGGTGGCGTCGGCAACCTTGAACATCTGTACGATGGCTTTACCACTGCCGGGGCCTCTGCCTGTCTGGCTGCCTCCATCTTCCATTTCCGGCAGCACACGGTACAGGAAGCCAAGCAGTATTTACAGGGACGTGGCGTCCCGATCAGGATGGTCTAAGATGAACAGTAACCAGCATATTCTGGATGAATTGTATCAGGTAATCCTCTCCCGCAAGGGGGCTTCGCCGGACAGCTCCTACACCGCCTCTCTGCTGCACAAAGGTCTGGACAAGATCCTCAAGAAAGTTGGCGAAGAAGCCACCGAGGTGGTGATTGCTGGCAAAGGTGGTACCGACGCCGAGCTGGTCTATGAAACCGCCGACCTGCTCTACCACAGCCTGGTACTGCTGGCAGCACGGGATATTCCGGCTGATGCGGTCTGGTCAGAACTGCAGCGCCGCTTTGGCACCTCGGGTATTGCTGAAAAGGCGGCCCGCAAGGAATAGCAAAACCAGACTCCCTTACAAAATGGTATGAGTAAAGCCGGATAAAGGGCTGATGCCCCCAGCAGTAGTTTTGCATATTTATTCAGTTGACATCAGAGAATTTGCTGCTAGTATACGAAGCTCACAAAAAAATACACCTAGGCATTGTTAACAGCATCTGCTGTTTCCATACACGTATCTTACGACGGAGGGAGGGATTATGGATGCCAGGAGTACGAATTCGGGAAAACGAACCATTTGATCTCGCTCTGAAGAAGTTCAAGAAGCAGTGTGAAAAGGCGGGGATTCTCTCTGAGGTCCGCAAGCGTGAGCACTATGAGAAGCCCAGCATCAAGCGCAAGAAGAAGGCGATTGCAGCTCGCAAGCGCGCCCTGAAGAAGCAGCGTAAGATGATGGACTAACGGCCATCGAAGCCGGATCTCCCCTCCTCTCCTCCACTTACGATCCGGTATGCAGTAATGAACGGGGCTTTCGCAAGAAAGCCCCGTTTCCGTCTTGTTCCAGTTTCAAATCAAGGATGAGATCAAGGCGGCACGGATATCGGCGACGTAGGCGTACACGCAGTACGTTGAGGAGCCGAAGACGAGCCAACGAAGATATCGCCTTGAGCTGGAACTGGAATTATTCTCTGTGGACACTACCTATGAGCCTGCTCGACATCACTATCCTGACCGTGCTGGCCCTTGGGGCATTAAGAGGCCTGCTGCGAGGCCTTGTGAAAGAGGTGGCCGCCCTGACCGCACTATTGTTGGGGGGCTGGATGGCCTTCCGTTTTCACGAAAAAGCAGCGGTACTGCTACAGGGGATGGTGCCACCGGTCGCAGCACGGATGATCGCTTTTGTCGTCCTCCTGATCCTGGTTGGACTGGCGGCCCATCTGCTGGGCAACCTGCTGACCAGCCTGATGAAACTGGCCCTGCTGGGCTGGGTAAATCGTCTGGGCGGCATGGCACTTGGCTGCCTTGAAGCAGCACTTATACTGGGGATGTTTTTTTACGCCGTTCTTTCGATACCGTTTGCCTTTCAATTCAAGGAGACGGTTCAAAAACACTCGTTCGCCCTGCCGCTGGCACAGTTTGGCGGCACAGCAATTGATCGAGCCAAGACCTTTCGGCAACAGACACCATGAACCGCAATGACACGGTCAGAGAGGTTGCTGAACGGCTCTCCATTGTTGATGTCATTGGTGAATATGTATCCCTGAAACGGAGCGGCTCCAACTTTCTGGGGCTTTGTCCGTTTCATGGTGAGAAGACACCCTCCTTCAACGTCAATCCAGCCCGTGAGATCTTTCACTGTTTTGGCTGTGGTGCCGGGGGGGACATCTTCTCCTTTGTGATGAAGATTGAGGGGATCAGCTTCCCTGAGGCGTTGCGCAAACTGGCTGCACGTGCCGGCGTGGCCATTGAAGAGCGCCCCCTGACGGATGCTGAAAAGCAGATAAAGGTTGAACGCGATCAACAGCGCACCATCATGCTGGTGACAGCGGAGCACTACCGTGACACCCTGACCCGAAGGCCGGAAGGGGCTGCAGCCCGCAGCTATCTGCAGGAACGGGAGGTAGACCCGGAGACATCGGCAGCCTATGGGCTCGGCTTTGCCTCTGAGCGTCGCGACAGCCTGATCCAGCTTTTGAAAGCCAAAGGATTGCCGCTTGAACTGGCAGAACAGCTGGGGATCATCCGTAAGGGAGATCGTGGCTGGTACGATCTGCTGCACAACCGCCTGATCTTTCCGATCCGGGACAAGCAGGGACAGCCGATCGGTTTTGCAGGCCGGGTGCTGGATAGCAGCCTGCCCAAGTATATCAACTCGCCGGAATCACCGCTGTATCGCAAGAGCAGCGTACTGTTCGGGGTTGATCTGGCATTACGGGATATCAGACAGAGCGGCACCGCGATTATCGTGGAAGGCTACTTTGACCACCTGGCCCTCTACCGAGCCGGTATCCGCAACGCCCTTGCCACCTGCGGCACAGCCTTGACTGACGGACATATCAGCCTGCTGAAGAAACATGCCCAGCGGGTCTGTCTGCTGTTTGATGGTGACAATGCCGGACGTAAGGCCACGGTACGGGCCATGGAACTCTGCCTTGAACAGGCACTACCGGTCTATGTCATCAACCTGCCACAGGGTGAAGATCCTGACAGCCTGCTGCAGAAGCATGGCGTCGAGGCGTTCAACCAACGGGTTGCCTCGGCAAAGCCTGCCTTTGAGCAGTTTTTGCACTGGCTTCTGGCAAAAACACCGGCTGATAGCATTGATCAGCGAGTACGGTTGATGGATGAAATCATCCCCCGCTTTCAACGGATCAAGGATCCGGTAGAGCGGGATCTGTACCTGAAAGAGATCTGTCGGCTGTTGGGTATTGATCCACCATCATTCCGGCGTCGGCTGGCAGGACAACGCAGCGAACAGAAACAGGAGCCTCTCCAGACAGCAACAAGGCCAGCGCAACGGCCTGCTCAAAGAGACATCGGCATACAGACCCAGGAAACCCTGCTGAGCCTCCTGGCAACCTATCCGGAAGTCCGTCAGGAACTACAGGGGCTTGACCTTACGCAGCTGTTTGACCAGCAGCACCTGCCGCTGGCCCAAGCCGTTCTTGACACGAGTAGCAGTGATCAGGAAGGGCCGATCTGGCATAGCCTGCTGGCACAGCTAGAGCAGGAAGAGCATAAAGAGCTGGTTGCCCGGCTGCTGGTGCAGGATCAGCATCTGGTCGGTATCGACTGGCGGTCCGCCCTGCGGCAATGCTTGAAGCGGCAGAAGGAAAAAGAAACCGGCGGGTTAAAGCAGATCGCCATGCGGTTGGCAACCCTGCCTGAAGACAGTGAAGAGTATCAAGAATTGTTAAAATTAGCCGATCAGTTGCGTAATAAAAAATCGGCGTTATAAGTAATCATACTCAGTATTCTACAAAGGTACCCATCCCCATGGCCAAGAAAAACATTGATGATGTTAAGCAGTTGATTGATATAGGCAAAGAAAAGGGCTTTCTGACCTTTGATGAAGTAAACGATATTCTGCCGCCTGATATTGCCACGGAACAGATTGATGACGTGATGGGTATGTTCGGCGATATGGATATTGAGATCGTCGACTCGGCCCAGAAGGTCAAGATTCCCAAGATCAAGATCGATTTGGAAGAAGGTGAAGAAGAGGCTGAAGGCGAGGCTGAAGAGGTCGAGTTTGAGCCGGGCGCCATTGGCCGCACCAGTGATCCGGTCAGGATGTACCTGCGTGAAATGGGCTCGGTATCACTGCTGACCCGTGAGGGCGAGGTGGAGATTGCCAAGCGGATTGAAGACGGCGACCGTGAAGTGGCCGGCATCATCCTGAACACCCCGATTACGGTCAAAGAAGTGCTTGTACTGGGCGACAAGCTGCGCAAGTTCCAGATCGCTCCTTCTGAAATCAGCAAAGATATTGAAGAAGATGCCGACGTTGATGCAGAAGAGGGTGAAGAGGATATCCAGCAGATCCGCCTGCTTGAAACCATTGATGCCATTGCAGCCTGCGATCAGCAGGTGACTGAACTGGCAGCAGCACTTGAAACAGCAAAGGCGGCTGCCAAAAAGAAGGAACTGGAAAAGAACCTGAAAGAGTCCAAGGAGCAGTTGGCTGAGCTGCTGCGCTCCCTGCGGATGAAAGATCGCCATATCACCAGGGTTGCCGACCGTCTGAAGGAGCTCTCCTCCAAGGTCAACCGGGTCAAGAACGAACTGGCCGAAGTCCACAACATCATCCCCCCTGACAAAATGGCAGAGCTGCTGGAAAAATTCCGGGCAGACGAGGCCAAGGGGATGGCTGCCCTTAAACCGCTGAAACTGAATGAAGATGACTTCCAGAAGGTTGAAAAGCGCCTCAAGAATGCTGCCCGCAAACTGACCAAGGTAGAGCAGGAATCAGGTTTCAAGGCAACCGAGCTTTCCAAGGCGATCCGCGCTATCCGAGAGGGTGAGCACAAGGCACGCATCGCCAAGTCGGAGCTGATCGAAGCCAACCTGCGTCTGGTTGTCTCGATTGCCAAGAAATACACCAACCGCGGTCTGCAGTTCCTTGACCTGATCCAGGAAGGCAACATCGGCCTGATGAAGGCGGTGGACAAGTTTGAATACCAGCGTGGCTACAAGTTCTCCACCTACGCCACCTGGTGGATCCGTCAGGCCATCACCCGTGCCATTGCCGACCAGGCCCGCACCATCCGGATTCCGGTCCACATGATTGAGACCATCAACAAGCTGATCCGCACCAGCCGTCAACTGGTACAGGAAAACGGCCGTGAACCGGCACCGGAAGAGATTGCCGAGCGGATGCAACTGCCGCTGGACAAGGTCCGCAAAGTCCTGAAGATCGCCAAAGAACCGATTTCTCTGGAAACACCGATCGGTGAAGAAGAGGATTCACACCTGGGCGATTTCATTGAGGACAAAGGTGTGGTCAACCCCCTTGAAGCGGTAATCAAGGCCAACCTGTCTGAACAGACCTCCCGCGTGCTTTCCACCCTGACCCCACGGGAAGAAAAGGTACTGCGGATGCGCTTCGGCATCGGCGAAAAGAGTGACCACACCCTGGAAGAAGTTGGCCAGGACTTTGAGGTTACCCGTGAGCGGATTCGTCAGATCGAGGCCAAAGCACTGCGTAAACTACGGCACCCCAGCCGCAGCAAAAAACTAAAAAGCTTTGTAGAGTAACCACATGCACATACTTCTCAGCCACCGTCAGCCAACCCGCTTTATCCTGGTTCTCTGTCTCCTGTTCTGCCTGCTGCAGTTTACACCGGCCAGTGCGGAAACCGATGATTCCTCGCTCTTTATGGAGGCGTTTACCTCCTTTCAGGGCAAGGATTACCTGCGCAGTATTGAAAAGCTGAACCATATGGGACAGCTCTTTCCCGACTCTCCCCTGCGGGATGTCTCGCTGCTGATGCTTGCCAGAGCCCAGTACCGCTCCGGCGACAATGATGGTGCCGCCCAGACCGTCAACCAGTTCAGCAAGGAATTCGGCAGCGGCTTGCTTGCCGCCTCCATTGAAACAGACCTTGCAGCCCTGGCCAAACGCCACCAGGCTGGCGAAAAACTGGCTCCCAACAAGCATCTGCGTTCTGCCGCACTAAAGGTCCGCAATGAGCAGCTTGCCATGGAGCGTGCTGCCGCACTGAAGGCAGAGCAGGAACGGCTGGCACAGGAACGTGCTGACCGTGAGCGTATTGCTCGGGAAAAGGCAGAGGCTGACCGTAAAGAGCGTGAACGCCTGGCTGCCATCAAGGCTGCCAAGGATGCCATCCGGTTTGAGATTGACACAGCGGTCATAGCAGCCCAGGAGGTCGGCAGTCCTGCCAGTGTACCGTTCCAGCTGGTTAACCACAGCAAGGATGCTGAAGAATTTGCCCTTGAGGCCACCCTGCCATCAGGCGTTGAAGGGATGATTACCCAGGCGTCAGACCGCACCCAGCCGGTGCAGAAGATCACCCTGCAGCCCCGTCAACATGCAGAGCTGATGATCGCCTTCAAGATGCCTGCTGATCGTGTTGATGGCTCGCGGATTACCGCCACGACCAAAGTAACCTCAACCAAGTTTAACGATGTCAGCAAGTCAAAAGAGTTGACCATCACGGCGGCAGCACCGTTGCTGCGTGCGGTATCCCGTCTGCAGCAGGCCGCTGTAGCAGGAGAGGCTGGCAGCTACAAGGTTACCCTGCTGAACGTGGGCTCAAAGGCGGCCAAAGAGATTGATCTGCGGATCACCCTGCCCCAGCAGTTAAAGCTGACTGACGCCGGTGGCAACGGCTGCTGGATTGAAAATGAGCAGTTGGCTGCCTGCCGCATTGATGCCGTCGCATCAGGTAATCTTGTTGAGCGCAGCCTGAAGGTTAGCGTCAGAAATGATGCAGCAGGCAAGACCGCCAAAGGCACGGTAGAGGTGCTGCAGACCGGGCTGCAGGTGAAGGAGAGTTTCAACGGAGCAGCCTTTACGGTAAAGGCTAAGCAGCCTTAGTTCTTCACCTCATACATTCACATACCAAAAGGCCCCTGACCAGTGATGATCAGGGGCCTTTCTTGTAAACTCACGCGTGAAACTGTTTTTGTCAGCTTCAGATACTGTTGATCAGCACCAGATTATCCCGGTGCACCACATCATCGCCATAACGATAGCCCAGCAACTGCTCAATCTCAGCAGATTTATGGCCTGCAATCAGTTGAATCTCGCTACTGGAATAATCCGCTAGTCCTCTGGCAATCTCTGCCCCGTCAGGACCGCAGATCCGCACACACCTGCCCCGCTCAAAACGGCCTTCCACACCGGTAATCCCGGATGGCAGCAGGCTGGTTCCCTTCTCAACCAACGCCCTCTGTGCCCCGGCATCCACCAGCACCTTGCCTGCCGGACGCAGGGTATAGGCGATCCAGTGTTTGCGGCGGTTCAGACCGTCCGTGGCTGGCAGGAACAGGGTACCGATCTCCTGGCCGCTGACCGCCGCACTGATCACCCCCGGCTGCTTACCCGGCGCCAGAATGGTGGGCACCCCGAAACGGGCCGACTTTTTGGCTGCCGTCACCTTGGTGGCCATGCCGCCGGTGCCGACGTTTGAGCCGCTGCCGCCGGCCATCCGCTCAATCTCGCGGGTAATGCTGCGTACCAGCGGAATCAGTTCTGCAGCTGGGTCACTGGCAGGGTTGGCACTATAGAGCCCTTCAATATCGGTCAGGATCAGCAACAGATCTGCCTCGGCCAGACTGGTCACCAGGGCAGAGAGATTATCGTTGTCGCCAAACTTGATCTCAGCCACCGCAACAGAATCGTTCTCATTGATCACCGGCAGGGCCCCGGCAGTCAGCAGTGCCTCAAGGGTGGTGCGGGCATTCAGGAAACGGTTACGGTTGGCCAGATCTTCGGCAGTCAGCAGGATCTGGGCGGTCACCAGTCCATGGCGAGTACAGGCCTGTTGATAGGCCTGCATCAAAAGCGGTTGCCCCACCGCAGCAGCAGCCTGTTTCTGCGGTATGGTCAGGGTCGTATCAGCGGAACGCAGGGCATCCCGGCCGGCAGCCACCGCGCCGGATGAGACCAGAATCACCTCTATCCCCTGTTGGCGCAGCCCGGCCATCTCATCGCACAACCGGGTAATGGCGTCATAATCAAGCCCGCCACCCTCAACGGTCAGCACCCGGCTGCCCACCTTGATCACCACCCGCCGCACCTGCTGCAACAGCTCCCTGCGCATCACCACTCCTCCTTGGGAGCAGACCAGAGACGTTCGGCAATGGCATCCAACAGCGCCTCCACGCCCTCACCGGTAATGGATGAAATCGGATAGACCGGGATCTTGCGCTCCTGAAACCAGGCCTGTGCCTCGGCCAGATGCTCCTGTGCCGCAGGCAGATCCATCTTGGTCAGGCCCACGATCTGAGCCTTCTGTCCCAACTCTTCACTGAACATGGCCAGCTCACGGTTGATCGCCTCAAAGGCGGCATAGGGATCGCTCTCCGGCAGGCCGGAGATATCCACCAGATGCACCAGAATACCGGAACGCTCCAGGTGTTTCAGGAAACGATGCCCCAGACCGGCCCCTTCATGGGCCCCCTCGATAATGCCGGGGATATCGGCCATTACAAAGGAGCGATAGTTCTTGTAGCCCACTACCCCCAACGACGGGGCCAGAGTGGTAAAGGGGTAATCGGCAATCTTGGGACGGGCCGCAGAAACCTTGGTGATCAGCGATGACTTACCGGCATTGGGCAGCCCCAGCAGACCAACATCAGCCATCAGCTTCAGCTCCAGCCGCAGCTTGCGTTCTTCCCCTTCTTCACCCGGCTGGGCAAATTTGGGAGCCTTGTTGGTGGCAGTGGCAAAACGGGCATTGCCCTGGCCGCCCCGCCCACCTTTCAGCAGGATGATCCGCTGACCATCCTCGGTCAGATCAGCCAGCACCTCACCGGTCTCAAAATCCTTGATCAGGGTGCCCACCGGCACCTTGACCACCAGATCCTCACCAGCCGCGCCGTGGCGGTCCTTACCCATGCCGTGCCTGCCCCGCTCTGCCTTCTGGTGCTGCTTATGCCGCAGCTCCAGCAGGGTTGAAAGCGCCTTGGTGGCCTCAAAGATCAGATCGCCACCCCGGCCGCCGTCACCGCCGTTAGGGCCGCCAAAGGGGATGAACTTTTCCCGCCTGAACGAGACGCAGCCAGCCCCGCCATGGCCGGAGGCACAGTGCAGGGTTACCTCATCAATAAACTTCATGCCTGCTCCCCTTCCAGCCAGTCTGCAATCTCCTGTAACCTGGTCTGCCAGCCATCACCCAGGCGCTGCTGCAGAAACTGCAGCAACAGGCTGTCAAACATCTGCAGCCCTGCCTCAAGCAGGTACATCCGCTCGTAAAAGGCAGATTCCCGCTCAGACAGATCCTCCACCCCTTCCCGCTCCACCTTCACCGGCGGACATTTGAAGGAACTGAAGGTAAACAGCTCGGCATTCAGGGCAAAGCGCCACTCCAGCTCATCCTTTTCAAGGTGGATCACCGCACTGCTGATCGCCTTACCGGTGGTAAGCGCAGAACGGGCCTCCAGATACTTATCCTGTGAACCGGACACCGCCACCTTCTGCGGGCCGCCTTCGCCCCCACCCTGCAACTGGATCTTGTCATCAATCCAGGCTGAAAACGGCGTGCCGCTATCAAACTGCCCCTTGGTGCAGACCTTGAACCCTTCACCTTCCAGGCCGCCATGCAGCAGCCAGAGCAGAAACTCCTCACCCAGCCAGCGGTTACTCTGGATCTCATCCAGAGCAGCATCGGAACCGGCCTGATTCAAGGCTGCCAGCTTCTCCTGATCAGCCTCATCAAGCAGCGCCTTGGCCCGGGCATAGGGGTAGATCACCTGCACCCGCAGGTTTTCAAAGCTCTTGCCGAACAGCTCTTCAAACCGCTCCATCACCTTGCCTGATGACGAAAACAGGGTCAGCAGGCCGTTATCCATATGCCAGGACAGATCCACGGTAGAAGGGGCAGGCAGGGCGCGGGTCAAAAGCGCCAGCTTGGTCCGGTCCGCAATCTCCTCCCGCTCTCGCTTGGGAGGGCGCTTCAGTTCAGGGCGCTTGGCCAGGTAATCGGCCTCAGCCCGACCGATGTGGGACTTCAGCAGCGCAGAAGGAATCCGGCGCTGGTCACGGCGGTAGCTGAAGAACAGGTAGCGGTCACGCCAGAACTCGCCCGGCGCCACAAAGGCAGGGTCATCGGTGGCATCGGTACAGGTCCAGCCTTCGGTCTGTTCCTCAGCAGACTGCTCAATGGATTTAAAGATCCGTCCCTGCAGCGCAGCGGACAGCCATTCAAACCGCTCCTGCTGCTGGGGTAGTTCTCCGTTCACGCGATACTGGGCAAAACTGACGGTATTTGAATAGACTCCCATGGTAGTAAACGTATTCCTTTCAGGTAGAAGAAGGTGCTGCTAAACATATCCGGCCAAGCAGATAGGGGCCGTTTTTTTAGGATCGATATCTATAGCATGATTTGCAGCAGATTGGTATGGCCCAGTAATGTCTGGAGGTATACGGCAATGGAGGCGGGACCACAGCGCATGGATACTTAAAAAACAATTGCAGCAATTGATAAATACAGATGCTGCGCTATACTCTGGCAAATGAAGCTGCGGGGGGGGCGTAAAGCGGCAGCACAAGTGGATGGGTATGGAAAAACCGGTTTGTTCTGCATATTCCAATGTCACGCAAGAGATTGTAAGCCACTTATACAGGCAACCAAACGGTTACTTATATAGGTAACAAGTACCCTATATAAGCAATAAGTTACCTATATAGGGAAACCGTAGATTAACAAGTTACCTCGAAAATTAAGATGAATATTTTTATTGATGAATCAGGCTCTTTTGTAAGTGCGCCAAGGCGAGGGACTTGGAACGCAGTTGCTGCGTTTGTTTCATCGGAGCCAGACAGGAAGCTGAAAACCGTCCTAAACAAGCTTAAAAGAAGATGCAGAGACAACTTCTCAGAAATTAAGCTTAAAGATATCGATGAGTCAGACTACTTCCAATTCTTGCAGGAGATAGCGGCCCTTGAGGGGGCACTGTTTTGTACGGCAACTGATGCTGGTTGCAATGACTTGGACACATTAAAAAGACACCAAGAACAGCAAGCAGAGGCTGTCCTAACTCATGTAGACAAGATGAAATATGAAGGCGGCAGGGAGGCCTTGCAAATCCTTTCGAAACAACTGGCAAATCTGTCGCCGCAGCTTTATGCACAACTCTACTGCCAAGTGCATCTCATAAACGATACTGTGTCACGGATGATCCCCTTCTTCGTGCAGAGGAATCCACGGACGTTAAGCATGTTCCGATGGAGAGTTGACCAGAAGAATACTTCAAAAACAGAACTTGAAGAAGCATTCGAAAAAATAACTCCCGCGCTGTTACAAACTATGTCCATAGACAAGCCATTAATTATGATTCGAGGGCTTGATTACAGTTATATGGCCGACTTTATTTTCAAAGATGATGAAACGCCCGAGTATCTGAGCGAAGTGTACGGTATAAATGTGGAATCTAGCATTAACATACAAAAAATCATACGAGCTGACATGAAGTTTATTGACTCCAAAGAAAGCGTAGGAATTCAAGTAGCTGACCTTCTTGCGTCAGGCATAAGGCGATGTCTACGTGGCGGCTTCCAGAAAAATGATAAAGCAGCCTCCCTTCTAGGAAGGCTGATGGTTCAGGCAGTGCAGAACCGCCCCCCGCTGAATCTGATTGGCTTCAAAGATGGTGTTGTCGAAGAGGAACATACTCGCAATGCCGTTAAGAATATGATTATGAGTTGTCAACCCATGATGAAGAGAGCTAACACACGCTAAGACCATGACCGGGCGATAAGGCAGCCCAGCAGGTCAAGCGCAGCGCCGTTATGACACAACTGATAGAAGGAGCGAAAGAAAGAACAAAATGAGTGATATCGAACTGGATTTCGGTGCAATTACAATTGACAACTGCATCTTCAAAGGTGAGGGATACAAACTGGATGAAGGACTACTCAAGCAGATGGTCCAATTCAAAAACGGACCAGTGCAAGTCATACAAACTGATATTGTTCATAATGAAGCTAGGAAACATCTTGCAGAGAACATTGGCAAAGCTAGAACTTCAATATCACAGGCGCTCAGAACTGCTGCAAAGCAATTGAAAATCAGACAAGCAACCATTGATGCTGCCGCCGAATTGCTTACCATTCCTGGCGAAGATGCTGAAGTAGCAGAAAATCGGTTGCTAAAATATTACGAAAGAATTGGAGCAGAAATATTAAAATGCAGTGATTATATCGACTCTGAGCGGCTTATAGATATGTATTTCGGGACAAAAGCCCCGTTTGAATCTGTCAAAGACAAAAAATCAGAGTTTCCAGATGCTATTGCCTTAATTAGTCTAGAAAAATGGGCTGAGGAAAAAGGCCTTAAGGTAATTGCGGTGAGTAATGATGGTGGATGGAATAATTTTTCCGAGAATTCTGCTGTAATAAAGGTTGTTCAAAGCCTTTCAGATGCGATCGCACTGTTCCTGCCACATAATAAAGTGAACGAAATTATAGCGCAGATAAGAGAGGATGAATTACTTGATGAGAAAAACCAAGTACTTGAGGTAATAGAGCGAGAAATAATTAATAGTCTAGACGGCGCCAGCATATATGTAGAAGCATGCTCCAACTTTTATTATGAGGAAGACGATGTTTACGCAACATATGTCAGCCACGAATTAGTCCTTGATGACAAAGGCCTAGTAGACTTGAAAGTAGTAAGAATTGAAGACGATATTGTGGTCCTCCAAATTTCTGCCAATGTGACATGCGAAGTGACTGCAAGCTTTGATTTTTCTGTGTATGACTCAATAGACAGGGACCATGTTGGTATGGGAAGCAACACGTGCTCGACAGAAGAGACTTACAACACTGATATTTTGATCTCTTTGACGGGAGATTTCACCCAAGGTTTTGATGGCCTTGAAGTCGCTGAAGTCGAAGTTCTTGAGACGATTGGCTCTGCTGATTTCGGGGAGGTTGAGCCTGATTGGGGCGACCACGAGGAATAGTCATAACCAAGCGCTAGACCGGCCAAGAAACAAACCCGGCCAGTCAGCTCTCTCACGCTGGACGACAAGAAAGATGACAATGAAAATCACACCATTTTTGATTCTTCTCTGCATAACCGTGATGAGTGGTTGCATGTTCATGGGTGACCGTAAAGTTCACGTTTCTGGAACGGTTATCGACGAAGAAGGAAGACCATTGCAAGGTGCAACAGTACAATTTCTTGCAAACGTTGAGGAAATTACAGACGCAAATGGCGGTTTTCAGTTTGGCGGAGTCTTTCCTGGTGGGCGCCTCCCACTCAAAGTGACAAAACCTGGATTCAGAACATACGAAGGATTCAATAAATTCAATTATTACGACGCCACGGTATCTCTTGCAAAAGAGACTTCTCAGCAAGAAAGCAAGGCAACTTGGAAAGTTCTGAAAGACAATGAATTGAAGAACTACCAAAGAAAACAGCAATGAAATGCCCAACCACGTCCATGGACGCCGACCGCCCGAAAAACCTGGGCGGACGGGTCATGGCCGACCCCGTTAAACCATATGGAGTCCAACAGATGATCAACAAGTTCATTTTGATTAGCGTTAGTTTACTTTTAGGCATCGCATCTATAGCAGGGGCAGTTTACGTCAGAGAAAATGTTATCAAGGCGTACAAGATTCCAGCGGCAAGTATGGAGCCTACCTTGCTTGTTGGAGATCATATTTTGGTTGACCGTAGCAAGGCTTCACGGGCCCCCAGACGAGGAGACCTGATAGTTTTCCAATACCCTGAAGATCCGTCAAAAGAGTTTGTAAAACGTGTTGTTGCCGTAGCCGGTGATACGGTTGAGCTAAAAGACAAGGTTCTTCTTGTTAATGGCAAGGCGGTGCATGAGCCGTATGTTGTGCATACAGAAAAAGAGACAATCCCTGCAACCCAGAATCCGCGCGACAATTCCCCGCTCCAAAAGATTGCAGATGGCTCCTATTTTGTAATGGGGGATAATCGCGACAGAAGCTATGACAGTCGTTTTTGGGGGACTGTTTCTAAAGACAAGATCAATGGAACGGTTAAATCAATCTACTGGTCATGGGACAAAACCGCTATGTCAGTTCGTTGGGACAGAATTGGCAAGACGGTTCAGTAGGCGCCTACGCCGCCATCAAAAGCGGCTGTACCTGTTGTACCCTCTGTTCGTTGTGCGGTTGCAAGCCATGAGATGCATGTTTTAGCCCCCCTCCTGTAGTTAAGGAGGGGCTGGGGGTGGTCAGGTTTTGGCTTGACTTCTTTATTACCCTTAAGATTGATGAAAATCAAAGGCAACCACCCCTAACCCCTCCTTGAAAGAAAGGAGGGGGACAAAAAACAACCGGAGAATGGATACCGTATGAAGTATGTAGCGCTGCTTCGTGGAATCAATGTCGGCAAGAACAATCGAATTGACATGAAAAGCCTGAAATCGTTATTCGAAACATATGGCTACGCCAATGTATCGACGTATATTAATTCCGGTAATGTTATTTTTGAGTCAAGCAAGCCACCAGCACTATTGGTGACAGAAATCGAATCCGGTTTACTGGAGAAGAGCGGCGCAAACATATCGGTACTGGTAAAAACAGTAGGTGAACTGGCGCAGATCGCTGAGCAGATCCCGGTTGACTGGAAAAATGATACGGAGCAACGTAGCGATGTCGCATATCTGTTCAGTGAGGCTGACACAGAGGAGAGTATCAACGAGCTGCCAATACGACGAGAGTTCCTTGACATCAGATATACCGCCGGAGCGCTGCTATGGAATGTTAAACGGGAAAACTACAACAAAAGCCAGCTGAACAAAATCATAGGTCACAGACTGTATCGGTACATGACCATCAGAAATGTCAATACGGCCAGGTATCTGGCTGGACTAACCGCACCACCGCTACAAAGCACCAAGCCAGGAGCATCCCCATGATTGCAAAAAATGCGTTTATAAACGGCAGCATGATCGCCTATGACGATGTCGGGACCGGACCGGCGGTTGTGTTGATCCACGGATTCCCCCTGAATCGCAGCATGTGGCGCCCGCAACTGGGTGATCTGGTGGCGGCCGGTTACCGGGTGATAACACCGGATCTGCGAGGGTTCGGCGAAAGCGATGCGCCTGATGGGCCGTACAGCATGGATCTGTTCGGTGACGACCTGATCAGCCTGCTGGATCATCTGGAGCTTGAGCAGGCGGTGGTGGCCGGGATGTCCATGGGGGGCTATGTGCTGTTTAACCTGCTGGCCCGCTTTCCTGAACGGATCAGCGGCGCGGTCTTTGTGGTGACCCGCTCTGTTGCAGATGATGAAGCGGGCCGCGCCAGACGCTTACAGCTTGCAACAGAACTGCTGAAGCTTGGCCCGCAGGTGGTTGCCGACAGCTTTCATCCCCTGATGTTTGCAGAGGGTACCATAGCGGCGCGCCCCAAGCTTGCTGAAGAGGTCTATGGCTGGATGGTGACAAACCCAAGCCGGGGGCTGGCAGGCGGGCTGATCGCCATGCGTGATCGCCCGGATGTTACCCCGCTACTCCAGTCAATCAGACAACCTTCACTGGTGATAGCTGCAGAACAGGACAAGGCCTGCCCCCTTGAGCATCCCCGCATGATCGCCAACGGGATCAGCGGCAGCCAGCTTGAAGTCATTGCCGATGCCGGGCATCTGGTGAATCTGGAGCAACCGAACGGGTTTAATCACTGCCTGCTGGAATTTCTGCGGCAGGTTGCGCCTACAGCGCTTAATGACGGCACTATCGGGTGTCACTGCTAACCGGAAAGGGGATAACGCCATGAACCTTGCCAGTATTCCACGCCAGGAGCTGCCTGAACTGCTCTGCCGGATGCCCAAGGCAGAGCTGCATATCCATATTGAAGGATCGCTGGAACCGGAGCTGATCTTTAGCCTGGCAGAGCGGAACCGGGTGCAACTGCCCTACCCGACCATTGAGGCGCTGCGGGCAGCCTACGCCTTTACCGACCTGCAGAGTTTTCTGGATATCTACTATGCCGGGGCCAGTGTGCTGCAGACTGAAGAGGATTTCTTTGAGATGGCCTGGGCCTACCTGCTGCGGGCCAAGGCCGATAATGTGGTCCATAGCGAGATCTTCTTTGATCCCCAGACCCATACCGCCCGGGGGGTTCCGTTTGCAACCGTCATTAACGGGCTGGACCGGGCGATCCAACAGGCCGGGAAAGAGCTGGGACTGAGCGCCTCGCTGATACTCTGCTTTCTGCGCCACCTGACTGAAGATGATGCCTTTACGGTGCTGGAAGAGGCCCTGCCGTTCCGGGACAAGTTCATCGGGGTGGGGCTTGACAGCGGTGAAAAAGGCAACCCGCCGGAAAAGTTTAGCAGGGTGTTTGCACGCTGCAGAGAGTTGGGGCTGCGGCTGGTGGCCCATGCCGGTGAAGAGGGAACAGCCGACTACATCTGGCATGCCCTGGATCTGCTGCAGGCGGAACGGATTGACCACGGGGTGCACTGTCTGGATGATCCACAGCTGGTGACACGGCTGGTGCAGCAGCAGATACCGCTGACGGTCTGCCCACTCTCAAACGTAAAGCTGTGCGTGTTCCCCACCCTTGCAAGCCACAACATCGCCAGACTGCTGGCCTGCGGCATCAGGGCCACCATCAATTCCGATGATCCGGCCTATTTTGGCGGCTACCTGAACCAGAACTATCTGGCCACCTTTGCGGCACTGCCGGAGCTTGGCGCTGCAGAGGCATACCAATTGGCCCGCAACAGCTTTGAGGCAAGCTTTGTGGATGCAGAGACCAAGGCTGGCTGGATCAGCCTGCTTGATGCCTTCTTCCAGCAGCAGTGCGCCTAAACCATACAGCTACACCGCAATGGTACGCGGATGACGCGGATATACGCAGATGAAACCTTAACAAACTTTGGGCCGCGAAAGAACACAAGGATCACAAAGAATTGAACCATACAACGGCTGTTAGCCACAGAGGACACAGAGAAACACAGAGAACTGCAAAAAGCCTGTTTTTACCGTCTCATCAAAAGAAATCAGGTGTTTGGTGTACGTTCCTGTTTTCCTCTGAAACCTCTGTGATCTCTGTGGCAACTGTTTTTCACCTGTTTTTCTCTTATTTCTTTGCGTTCTTTTGCGGCAAACAACCATTACCAGGTAACATCCAATTATAAGAGGTCTTCCATGGTTTCAAAAAAACTGATCCTGCTGCTGGCTGCGATATTGTGCAGCCAGTGCGCCTGGGCTAGCTCAGACAACTACTGTTCGCCAACCTGGACCCTTACCCTGCGGAACTACGACCGCTGCAGCAACCTGCCGTTGCTGACGCCGGGCAATGATACACGGGTAAACCTGAAGTTACTCATGGCTGATGGCGGACTGGGGACCCTGCGGGCCAAAAAGCCCGGCAAGGAGGATGTCGAGTTTGGCTATGGCATGGTGCCGTTTAGCGTGGATACCTTTGAAAGCTCCCTTTTTGCGTCACAGAGCAAGGCCGGCACCCCTGAGCCGGAACAGAACACGGTCAGCTATGGCGCCGGAGACCGCTGTGGCAGCAATGAAGGGGGCAAAGAAGACTTTATTGAGGCGGTCAAACAGAGCAAAGAGTTATCCGCTGCCGAACAGCAGCAGCTGACAGCAGCACGGAAGCAGTTCACCCCGGTCTGCGGCAAGGCACCAGCCACACCTGCTACCCCGGCAGCAGAGCAGGAAGCAGGCAAGGAGAACGGGCCGCCATCAGCAACCTACAAGCAGTTTATGGAGTACCTTGCGGCAGCCGCAGCCTTTTATGAAGAACGCTATGATGCTGCATCATCCGGCTTCGGTACGCTGGTTGGCAGTGATCAGCCCTGGTTAAAGGAGGCCGCACGCTATATGGCCGGACGTACCGAGCTGAACCGTGCCCAGTTGCAGGCGTTTGACAACTACGGCTACCCGCAGCTTGACAAGGCGGACAAAAAGGCACTGCTGGCTGCGGAAGCGCTGTTTAAAGACTATCTTAAAGAGTATCCAAAGGGTCAGTATGCCGCATCGGCCAGGGGCCTGCTGCGGCGGGTCTACTGGCTGGCAAACAATCAGCAGAAACTTGCCGAAGAGTATGCCTGGCAGCTGCACAACCAGCATTCTCCCCAAAACAATGCATCTGCACACGAACTGGCCCAGGAGGCTGACAACAAACTGCTGGTCGGCGCAACCCCGGACCAGCTGCAGGACCCGCTGCTGCTGGCAACCGTTGATCTCTTGCTGATGCGGGACAACGGTGCGGCAGGTGCAAAGAAGTTCGGTTTTGCCGACCTGAAAAAGCAGCAGCCGCTTTTTGCCAAGCACAAGGCGTTGTACGAGTACCTGCTTGCGACCCATCAGCTGTATCTGCAGAAGGATGCAAAGGCTGCCTTACAGAGTCTGCCGCCAGGGATTCCGGCAAAGATGACCTATCTGGATTTCAGTCGGCTGGTCCTGCGTGGCCAGGCCCTTGAGGCAGGCAACGACTATCCTGCTGCCCGCAAGCTGTGGCTGAGCCTTTTGCCGGTTGCCAGGCAGCCGTTCCAGAATGAAACCCTGCAGCTTGCGCTGGCACTGAACTACGAATACAGCAATCAGCTTGCAGCGGTGTTTGCCCCAGGATCACCTGTTACCGAGCCGCTGATCCGCAGCATCCTGCTGCGGCAGGACGCATCTGCAGAGCTGCTTCGCCAGAGGATCAGCGCCAAGGACAGCCCGCAACAGGAACGTCACATTGCGCTCTACACCCTGCTCTACAAAGACCTGCTGCAGGGCCGGTATCAGGACTATCTGAAAGATCATCGCCTGCTACCTGCTGATGCTGCCACATACAAACGGGATTCCGGCAGCAGGCCGCATCTGGCGCTTTTTACCTGGAGCGGCAAAAAGAGTGGTGATAGCTACGCCTGCCCCTCCACTGTGGAAATTGCCCAAAAGCTGGCGCAAAACCCCAAAGATCCCCACGGCCTGATCTGTCTGGGAGACTTTGCCAATGCCAACGACCTTGAATCGGGACCGGATACAAGCAGACCTGCAGCACCACAGCCTGCCGGAACACGGACAGCAGTACTGGGAGCAGCACCTTCGCAATTCCCCGGCAGCCTCTTTTCCAGAGGTGAGGGCTACAAGACCGTTGTTGCCGACACAAACGCCACACCTGATCAGAAGGCCTATGCGCTCTACCGCCTGATTCAGTGTTACGCCACCTCGGGCTACAACCATTGTGGCGGCAAGAGTGTTGAGCTGCCCGAGCGGAAGGCCTGGTTCAGAACCCTGAAAAGCCGGTACGGAAAATCAGCCTGGGCTCAAGCGCTGAAATATTACTGGTGATGCTGCGTCAACCGTGCATTGCGGTGCTGCTAGCCGCACTGGCCCTGGCACTGATCCCACCCCGGTCTGTTGATGCCGGGATTGTCAAGGCAGAGGAGTACGCATCGTTCTGGCTCTGGGGCGGGGTACAGACGCAGCCGGTCCTTGCTCAGGCCCAGGAGCTGTACATTCTGCAGGGGCAGGTGGTTGAAAAGCAACGGCAGGACAGGACTCAGACAACGGTTGTAGCACAGGGGATGTCAGTGGCCCGCCTGAAAGAGGGGAAGGTCTGGCTGGTATACCGGGCAGACACCCTGAACTGGTCGCCTGCAGTGGTTCAGGTGCTGGTCAATCGAATCCAGCAGTGGCGTCAGGCAGGGAATCCGGTAGTCGGGTTGCAGATTGATTTTGATGCCGGGACACGCCACCTGCAGGAATACGCCAGCTTTTTGAAGCAGGTGCGGGCGGCATTACCGCAAACCTGCAAGCTGAGCATCACCGGCCTGCTGGACTGGAGCAGTAACGGCGATATCGGCGTTATCAACCAACTAAAGGCGGTGGTTGATGAACTGGTTGTGCAGACCTATCAAGGCAGGAGCACCATCACGACCTACAACCGCTACCTTCCGGCACTGAAGCGGCTGACCCTGCCGTTTAAGATTGGGCTGGTACAGCATGGCGAATGGGTGGCGGATACAACACTGGAGACAAACCCCTGGTTTCGGGGGTATGTTGTGTTTCTGCAGAATCAGGTTAGCCCATAGTAGGCTGTTGAAAAACGTTATGAGGAAGCACGGCTACAAGGCGCACGGCGCACAGCGACTGAGACATAACGTATAGTTAGGAGAAGGAGCGAGCACCGCGCAACGCCGTAGACGGGCTCCGCAGTAGTTTTTCAACAGCCTGCTAGCGCGCCATCAGCTCCCGATAATCAGCCGGTGTCACCACCGAATCCCAGTGCCCGCTGACCTTGCCAAGCCGGGTTCCCCCCCAGAACAGCAGCACCACCAACAGCACAAACAGGATTCCCGGTACCACCAGCCTGCCAAAGGCCCGCATGCTGAGGGCGGTATTGACCCGGCAATGGCTGATGCAACGCCAACAGCCCAGACATTCCAGGTTATTGACCCGGTTCGCATGCATGACATCAATCCGTGAAGGGCAGACCTGACTGCAGACCCCGCAGGAGACACACTTCTTCAGGTCACGCTGCACCGCCAGCGGAGAGGCCAGGGAGACCAGGCTTAACAGGGCACCGTAGGGGCAGACAAAACGACAGAACGGATTACGCAGCGGAATGGACAGGGCCACCAGCAGCCCCACCACCGCCAGGGTGGTGACTGAGGGTGAGCGGAACAGCTGCAGCAGTTTGACGTCTGATATGGCGTGGTACCCGCTGCCAAGAAAGCCCTGCAGCGCAGGCAGGGACCAGGACACAGCACTGAACAGAAAAAAGGCCAGCAGCAGGTATTTAATACTGCGCAAGCCCAGGTCAAGCCAGCGGGGGGGCAGCCAGTTACGCTGCAATTTGTTGAAACCCAGCTTCCAGAGCCATTCCGAGAGCGTGCCCACCGGACAGATCCAGGAACAAAAGGCCCGCCGCAGCAACAGTGAAACCGCTATGATCGTGACAAAGATCACCACCGCTGCCGGATGAATCGGGTTAATGCCGCCCCCTTTCAGCCAGGCTACCGTACCAAACAGGCCGGAGATCGGCAGAAAGGCGTCAATGGCAGCAGGACGAGCCACCGTATCCAGCCCCTGCTGGACCGCCTGAATGAAGCGGTAGAACCGGAAACCGATCAGCAGCGAGAGCCCCAGAAAGGCGATCTGCACCAGCATCCGCAGCGGTTGGACATAACGGTCAGACATAGATCACCTCGTAAAAAACCGGGGCGACATAATCACGCCGCCCCGGAATACTACCTACTACACTTTCAACATCGTTAAGAATTCAAAAACGTCATGAGGAAGGCCGGATACAAGGCGCACGGAGCGCAACGACCGAGACATACCAATGTAGGTAGGCGAGGAAGTGAGCACCGCGCAACGCCGTAGACGGCCTCCGCAGTAGTTTTTCAAATTACTCGGCGGTGACCGCAACATACCCAAAACTGCCATCCGGCCGACGCAGCAACAGACGCACCACCTCACCTTTGGCAATCTTTGATGCCAGTGCAGCAAACCCTTCCAGGCTTTCAACCGGCTGTCCGTTGAACTCAAGAATCAGATCGCCCCGTACCATACCGGCATCTTCTGCCGAAGAGCCTGCCTTTACATCGGAGACCACCACTCCCTTGACATCTTTCAAGCCAAGCTGACGGGCAACATCCGGCGTCAATTCACGTACACTCACGCCGATACTGGCGGTGGTCGGCGCAAAAGTTCCGGCATCCTGCCCCTGCTGGCCAACTTTCAGCGTCAACTCCATCCGCTTGCCCTTACGGTACAGCACTACCTTGACCAGCTTGTCAATCGGCGCTGCGGCTACCACTTTGGGCAGATCGGTTTCAGCGTCAACGGTTTTACCGTCAAACTGGACAATCACATCCTCTACCTTCAAACCGCCTTTTTCAGCCGGTGATCCTTTCACCACATGGGTAACAATCGCCCCTTTGTCTGAAGCCAGCCCCAGAGATTTAGCCAGCTTTGGCGTCAATGCGCTGAAATTAACCCCCAGATACCCCCGCACCACCTTGCCGGTGGCCTTGAGCTGATCAGCAACAGCCTTGGCCATGTTGATCGGAATCGCAAAGCCGATCCCCTGACCATTGGCAATAATGGCGGTATTGATACCGATTACCCGGCCTTCACTGCTGAACAGCGGGCCACCGGAGTTACCGGGGTTGATGGAGGCATCGGTCTGGATATAGTCATCATAGGGGCCGCTGCCGATTACCCGGCCTTTGGCGCTGACAATACCGGCAGTCACGGTATGGTTCAGACCAAACGGGTTGCCGATGGCCATGACCCACTCGCCTACTTCCAGGGCATCGCTGTTTCCCAGCTCGGCAAACGGCAGGGTTGCCTTGTCACTGATCTTGAGCAGAGCCACATCCAGTTTGTCATCCAGCCCTTTCAGCTCGGCCTTGATCTCGCGGCCATCGGACAGTTTGACCATGATCTCATCGGCACCGTTGACCACATGATTATTGGTCAGAATAAAGCCATCGGCACTGATGATGAAACCGGTTCCCATTCCCTGCTGCTTACGGGGCTGCTGTGGCACCTGCTGGCCAAAAAACTGCCCGAACAGATCGGCAAAAGGATCATTGCCCCTGAACTGACTACCAGGGCGAGGCTTAATATTTTTGGTGGTACGGATGTTAACCACCGTAGGCTTCAGACGTTTTGACAACTCTACAAAATCAGGGCTGACCGGCTTTGCCTCCACCTGTCCCGTGGTCAGGACAAACAGACTTGCAACCGCCAGCATACAGATCATTACTACGTGTCTCACTTTCATTCTGTAACCTCCATCATTGGTGCAAGACAGCTACTCTGCCTTGAGGGTGTAGCCCTGACCGCGAACCGTATGGATCAGTTTCCGGTCAAAGCCTTTATCCACCTTTTTTCGCACATAATTGACGTATACATCGATAATATTTGTAAAGGTTTCAAAAGAATGGTCCCAGACCTTTTCGGCAATCATATTACGGGTCACCACCGAACCGGTATTACGCACCAGAAACTCCAGTAGACCATACTCTTTGATGGTCAGCTCGATCTCCTTTTCACCACGCCAGACCTTGCGGGTAATCGGATCTATCCGCAGATCAGCCACGGTCAGCTCGGCCCCGCGATCCCGACCGACCCTTCGACCAAGCGCCCGTACCCGTGCCGACAGTTCAGCAAAGGCAAACGGTTTGGTCAGATAATCGTCTGAACCGGCGTCCAGGCCAGCTACAATATCATCGGTGGTGTCTCTGGCGGTGAGCATCAAGACCGGCGCCAGCATACCGGACTGACGCAGTTCACGAACCACGCTGAGCCCGTCCTTTCGCGGCAGCATCACATCAAGGATCAAGAGGTCATAGGACTCTGCCTGGGCCATCTGAAGCGCCTCATCACCATCATGCACGGCATCAACCTGATAGCCTTCTTCCTCAAGCCCCCGCTTTATGAAAGCGGCCACTTTTTTTTCATCTTCCACCACCAGAACCCGCATAACTCCCCCTTCCCAGAAAACCTATGAATGGTCATTTATTCCGCAAACTGCCCCACCAGACGACGCAGAATCTCTGAGGCAGACTCCTCGACTGACTTGCAGGTCACATCGATAATCAGCCAGCCCGGGTGTCTGCGATAGTACTGACGGCAAAAGGCGATCTCATCCTCCACCTTTTCGTAATCGGCATAGCTGTTTTTCATACTTTGGCCCATGTTTACCAGGCGGGAGGTACGGATCTCCACCAGCCGTTTGGGGCTGATCAGCAGACCGACCACCTTGGCCGGATCAATCGCCTCCAGCTCTTCCGGCGGATCAATCCCCTTCACCAGCGGTACGTTGGCCACCTTGTAGCCTTTGTTGGCCAGATACATGGAAAGTGGCGTCTTGGATGAGCGGGAAACCCCCACCAGTACCAGATCAGCCTTGACCAGACCGCGGTTTTCCTGGCCGTCATCATGCTTGACGGTAAAGTTGACCGCCTCCATCCGGCGGAAATAATCGGTATCAATCTGATGTAGGAGACCGGGGGTGGACTGGGCCACCGTGCCCAGAAAAACAGAAAGGCTGTGCAACAGAGGGGAAAGCAGGTCAAAGGCCATCAGACCATGTTCTTCGGCAATGGTGTGTACCGCAATCGCCAGGGATGAATCCACCAGGGTGTAGACCAGCAGCCCTTCATCAGCCGTTACCGTGGCAACCGCCTGCTGCACCTCCTGCTGGTTGCAGACCTTTGCCAGACGGACAATCCGCACATCACTGCCACCGAACTGGGAGAGGGCGGCACGGACAACCCGCTCAGCTGTTTCACCGGTGGAGTCGGACAGCACATAGATTTTTTTCATGGTCAGGCCCCCATTGAGCCTCTAGCAAAACTACTACGGAGGCCGTCTACTGCGTTGCGCGGTGCTCGCTTCTTCGCCTACCTAACATTGGTATGTCTCAGTCGCTGCGCGCCGTGCGCCTTGTATCCGGCCTGCCTCATGACATTTTGCAAGAGGCTCATACTCGCTCATTACTCTAATGGCTAATTTTTAATGAAAGCTAGTAAGCCACCACTGATTTGTCAAGGTTTTTTGTTGCCTGCATCCCTCTGTTCTGCTACGTTCTGGCCACTTTGGCGGGCTTTTCCGCCGATCAATCGCCTCTAAGGATACCCACATGGCTGCAACATGGTATCAAGTCACCTGCGACGTTCCAGCCCCCCTTTCTGAAACGGTGGCTGATTTTCTTTCCGAGCTGTCCGGCTGCGGTGTCTGCACTGAGAACCGGGATGTTGACAGCTTTTCGCCGGACGATATCCCCGAACTGGCAACCGCCAGCATCACCTGCTACTTTACCCTGCCCTGTCAGATTGAACAGCAGTTAGTCAAGATCACCGGCTTTCTTGCCACCCTGCCCGGTTATACACCAGTGGTACCACCCCAGGTTTCACTGCTGGGTGAAGAAGATTGGGCCACCTCCTGGAAGGCACATTTTAAACCGCTGGCTATCGGCAAACGTCTGCTGATTACCCCATCGTGGGAAACAGACGGTCAGGAGGAAGGACGGGCCGTTATCGTACTTGATCCCGGCATGGCCTTTGGCACCGGTGGCCATGAAACCACCCGGCTCTGCCTGGAATGTCTGGAAAGCCTGCTGGTGCCTGCCCCCGCCACCATCGCCACCATGAAGATCCTTGACCTGGGAACCGGCTCCGGCATCCTGGCCATTGCCGCAGCAAAGCTCGGAGCGATGCAGATTGATGCCGTTGATATTGATCCCCAGGCGGTTATCGTTGCACAGGAGAACTGTTCTCTCAACAAGGTGGCAGAACAGATCAACTGCAGCACCACTCCCCTTGAACAGCTTGGTGACGGCTACCAGATTATCCTGGCCAACATTCTGGCAGAGGAGCTGGTTCGGATGGCCCCCGGCATTGTCAGCCGTATGGCAGCCGGTGGCAGCCTGATTCTCTCCGGTATCCTGGCAGAACGGGAAGAGTTGGTCCGTAACGGTTTTGATCCGTTCCCGCTCAGCTTTGAAGCCTCTCTGGCAGCAGGAGAATGGCGCTGCCTGCATTACCGGAGGCTGCCATGAGTGGCCGCCGCCGTTTTATCGTCAGCTCCCGCAGCATCCGGGACGGCTACGCCTCCTATGACGGCCCCCAGCACCACCACATGGCACGGGTACTGCGCCTCAGGTCCGGTGACGAGGTGATGCTGATCGATGAACAGGGCAGGCGGCAGCTGGGTCTGATCGACCAGGTTACCCAGGAATGGACCGCGGTACGGCTGACCGAGACCCTTGAGGCATCACAATTCCCGGATGCTCCGGCCATCACCGTGATTCAGGGACTGCCCAAGGGAGAAAAGATAGAGCTGGTGCTGCAGAAGGGGACCGAACTGGGGGTAAGTGAATTCTCCATCTTCAGGGCAGATCGTTCAGTACCCAAGCTGGCAGGAGACAAACTGCAGACACGGCAGGAACGCTGGAACCGGATCGTGGCTGAGGCAGCCCGGCAATCGGAACGGTTTGACCAGCCAACGGTTGCCTGGCACCCCTCTGCTGCCGCTGCCGCCGCCGGTGCTGCCAATGCTGAACTGAAACTGCTGCTCTGGGAGCGTGGTGCGCCAACTCCACTGAGGGAACTGCTGGAAGGGATGCCACGACCGGCACGGATCGCCATTGCCATCGGGCCCGAAGGGGGCTTTGAACCGGGTGAGGCGGAAGCGTTTTCGTTCTGGGGCTTTACGCCGGTTACCCTGGGGGAACGGATACTGAGAACCGAAACTGCTGCCCTTGCCATGACCGCAATTGTGCAGTATAAGTGGGGAGATATTTAGAGCTGTTCCAAGGAGGGTACACCAGATGAGATGTCCGAAATGCGGTTACACCAGCTTTGAAAGCTATGATTCCTGCCGCAAATGTTCAGCAGACCTGACGGAGTTCAAACAGAGTCACGGCATAACCCCCATGATTCTCCCCCCCTCCCTGCGGGCGGAAATGGCTGCCGGCTTGGGGATTGAAACCTCCGCCAATCAGGACGCCTCTCCTGATACCAGCAATGACATGTTCAGCTTTGATCTACCCACGGAACAGCAGCCTGCAGCAGCCCAGACGGCAACCCCGTCGCCATTTTCCTTTGACGACGCCCCGGCGACACCTTCCTTTGCAGCACCGGCAGCCAGCGCACCAGATCCCTTTGCCTCCCTGATGTCCGACTCGCCACAGCCCGCCGCAGCACCACAGCCGCCCCCGCAGGGTTTTGAGACGAACAGCTTTTCATGGGATGACACCCCGCCCCCCGGCAATGCTGGCAGTGCTGCACCTACCGACACAAAAAAGACTGAAGATGACGACTTCAACAGCCTCTTTGGTGACCTGGGCGATTCAGATAAAAAGTAGCACTATTTTTTAACACCTGGGCCTTTTGCAAAACGTCATGAGGAAGGCCGGATACAAGGCGCACGGCGCGCAGCGACTGAGACATACCATGCAGGTAGGCGAAGGAGTGAGCACCGCGCAACGCAGTAGACGGCCTCCGCAGTAGTTTTGCAAGAGGCTTACCTTCTTTCTTTTCCGAGCGGGGGCTTCCCCGCTCTTTTTCGCTGTTGTGATGGAGTGACGTTCCTGTGGCACCACGCGTACGCATCCTTTCAGAATCCCTTGCCAATAAAATAGCCGCCGGTGAGGTGGTTGAGCGACCTGCCTCGGTGGTCAAGGAGCTGCTGGAAAACGCTCTGGATGCTGGTGCAACCGATATCCGGCTGGAGATCAGCGCAGGCGGACGCCGTATGATCCGGCTCATTGACAACGGTCACGGCATGTCCCGCGAGGACGCCCTGCTGGCCCTGGAGCGTCATGCCACCAGCAAGATCACCTCTGATCGCGACCTTGAGGAGATTGCCACCCTGGGCTTCCGTGGCGAGGCCCTGCCCTCCATCGCCTCCGTCTCCCGTTTACGTCTGAAGAGTCGCACCAGCGACAGCATCGAGGGGACCGAGATCGCCCTTGAAGGGGGGATTGTCCGCTCCGTAACCGCCTGCGGCATGGCAGTGGGAACTGAGCTGACCGTGGAACAACTCTTCTTCAACACCCCGGCCCGCCTGAAATTCCTGCGCAGTGCCGAGACCGAGGCTGCCCATGTGGGCGATCTGATGGTCCGCATGGCCATTTCCCGCCCTGATGTCTCCTTCAGTTATCTCAATGACGGACGGGAGGCATTACGGGTCAGCCCGGCCAGCCTGCAGCAACGTTTGCAAAAGCTGGTGGCCAGAGATGCCGTGCTGTTTCCGGTGACCGGAGAAACGGCTGCTGCACGGATCAGCGGATTTCTTGCCGCTCCCTCAGCCGCCCGTTCAACCACCGCAGCCATGTTCACCTATATTAATGGCAGGTTTGTCAGAGACAAGGTCATTCAGCATGCCATCATGCAGGCCTTTCGACCGATTCTTGAAAAAGGGCGTTACCCCCTGCTGGCACTTTTTATCGAACTGGCCCCGGATGAGGTGGATGTCAACGTCCATCCCACCAAGCATGAGGTCCGTTTTCGACGCCAAAACCAGGTGCATGACACCATTGCCGGGGTACTGGAAGAGGTACTACGCGAATCTCCCTGGCTGCAGCGCCGAGCGCCTGTTGCGGTAACACCGTCGCAACAGCCTGTCACGGTTGAACCAAAGTCGAACACCCCTTATCAGGCCGGTGTCCAGCAGGCTCTGGACCGTTTTATGGCAGCACCGCCTTCAGCAGTGCCACGGGTCTACGAACCTGCTACCGCGTACCAGCCACCGCCGGAGCAACTAGCGGCAGTAACAGCAACCTGCGGTTATTTTTCCAGCCTGAGCATCATCGGTCAGTTCAGGGCAGCCTATATTCTCTGTCAGGCCGATGACCGGCTGGTGATTATTGACCAGCATGCGGCCTATGAACGGGTTCGTTTTGAGCAGTTGAAGGCCGGATTTGCAACCGACGGCATTGAATCCCAGCGCCTGCTATTACCGGATACGCTGGAACTGTCCTTTAGCGAGGCTGATACGGTCCGTCGCTACCTGCATATTCTGGAACCGTTGGGCTTTGAGCTGGAGGCGTTTGGTGGCCAGACCTGGCGGATCAATGCCGTGCCGCGGATTGTTGCAGAACAGGAACATTGCCGTCTGCTGCGGGATCTGCTGGCTGAGCTGGCCGAACAGGGCAGCAGTGCGAGCTTTGACCAGATACGGGATGACCTGTTGGCCAGGGTTGCCTGCCATAGCGTGGTAAGGGGTACGCACCCTCTGGACCGCCGCCAGATGGAAGAGTTGCTGAAGGCGATGGACATGACCGATTTTTCAGCCCACTGCCCCCACGGGCGCCCGGTTTCCCATGAAATCACGCTGCGGGAACTGGAAAAGTTTTTCAACCGGACATGAAACCACGTCTGCTCGTCATTGCCGGTCCTACCGCCTCCGGCAAGTCTGCCCTGGCCCTTGACCTGGCAGAGCAGCTGAACGGTGAGATCATCTGTGTTGATTCCCTGACCGTCTATCGCGGTTTCGAGATCGGCAGCGCCAAGCCAACTCCAGAACAACGGCAGTGCGTCCCACACCATCTGCTGGATATCTGTGAGCCAACTGATCCGTTTACCGCCTCCGATTTCAGAGTAGCTGCCGCTGCCGCAATACAGGAGATTACCGACCGTGGCAAAAGCCCGATACTGGCTGGCGGCACCGGCCTGTACCTGCGGTCGCTTCTGCGGGGATTAAACAAGGCCCCAGGCGAAGATCCAGTTCTGCGCGAAGCACTGCGGGAACGGCTGGAGCGTGAGGGGGGAGAAGCGCTACTGGCGGAGCTGGCCACGGTCGATCCAGGCACGGCACAGCGGCTGCACCCCAACAACCGCAATCGTATAATCCGTGCCTTGGAGGTTTTTCACACCGCCGGTGTTCCTCTGTCACAGCTTCAGGCAGAGCACGGCTTTTCCGAAAGTCCCTACAACAGCCTGCAGTTCTGCCTGGATCTGCCGCGGCAGGAATTGTACCAGCGGATTGATGACCGGGTGGATGCCATGCTTGCCGCCGGTCTGGTGGCTGAGGTGCAGGGATTGCTGCAAGCCGGGGTTCCGGCAGACTGCAAGCCGTTGCAGGCCATCGGCTATAAAGAGGTTGTGGCGTATCTGCAGGAAAAGTATGATCAAACCGAGATGATACGGCTGATCAAGCGCAACACCCGTCACTTTGCCAAACGCCAGTTAACCTGGTTCAGGGCTGAACCGGAGATGCAGTGGGTTGCATATCCGGAAAACTCTGCTACTATCCATTCTGCTGCAGCCACGTTCTTCGCCTAAAGGAGAAAGAAGATTATGTCCAAAGCCCCCTTTAACATCCAGGACCAGTATCTGAATCAATCCCGTAAGGAGCGGGTCAAGGTGGCTGTCCGGATGATGTCCGGTGAGTCGCTTGAAGGCCACATCAAGTCATTCGACAACTTTTCGCTACTCCTTGATGCCGGTGGCGATATCCTGATCTACAAACATGCCATCGCTACCATTACCTCGGTTGACGGCACCTTTCGCCTGCACCATCACCCTTGATCCCATGATGGCAGGGCATCCCCGTCATCTGCATACCAGTAAAGAAACCATTCAATGCACGGACTTTTGATAGAAACAGTAGAGCCCGGTTCACCGGCAGATCGCGCCGGACTGCAACCGGGCCAGCTGCTGCTGGAGATTGACGGCACCCGGCTGCGGGACCTGATTGACTACAGCTGGCTGGCCAGTGATGAGGAGGCGGAGCTGACTCTGGCCGATGCAGATGGTCAGCTGCACTCCGTATTGCTTGAGCCTGAACCGGGTGAACCACCCGGCCTGACCTTTGCCCCGCCTGAACCAAAGCGCTGCGGCAACAACTGCATCTTCTGTTTTGTGCATCAGCTCCCCAAAGGGCTGCGCCGTCCCCTGTATGTCAAGGACGAAGACTACCGGCTCTCGTTCCTGCAGGGCACCTACGTCACCCTCAGCAACCTGAAGCCGGCCGAGCTGCGCCGGATTATCAAGCAGCGCCTCTCACCACTCTATATCTCGGTCCATGCCGTTGATCCGACGGTGCGTGAAAAGCTGCTGGGCAGAACCAATATCCCGCCAATCCTGGAGCAGCTGAAAGAGCTGGCCAAGGCCCGGATAGAGCTACACACTCAAGTGGTACTCTGCCCCGGTGTCAATGACGAGGCAATTCTGGAGCAGACCGTCACTGAGCTGGCCGCACTCTACCCGGCAGTCCGTTCCCTGGCCGTGGTACCGGTGGGACTGACCGAACACCGGCAGCGCCTGCCTGAACTTACCCCGGTTGATCGTGGCTACGCGGCATCCTTTCTGGACAGTTGGCTCCCCCGCATGCGGGCTGTCAACAAACAGCTGGGTGAGGCCTTTCTGCAGCTGGCGGATGAGTTCTTCCTGAAGGCCGATTATCCCTTCCCGGCACTCAAAGAGTATGGTGACCTGCCCCAGTGGGAAAACGGTGTTGGCATGGTGGCCTGGTTTTTAAAGGATGCAGCTGCAGTGCTGAAGCGGGCAAAACCACTGCCGCCACTTACGGCAACCGTGGTTACCGGTCAGTCATCAGTAGGTTTTGTCAGCAGTTTTTTAGCAGACCTGAACGAAAAAACCGGCTGCAGCTTGACAGCAGCAGCCATCCCCAACCAGCTGTTTGGCACCAGCGTCACGGTAACCGGCCTAGTAAGCGGCCGAGACATCATCAGCGAACTGCAAGATAAACCGTTGGGGCAGATCCTGTTGATTCCGGAGGTGATGCTGAAAGAGGGAGAAGGCTGTTTTCTTGACAACCTGACGCCGGCAGATCTCAGCCGCGAGCTCGGGGTAGCTGCCCTCCCCTTTGAGCCGACCCCGGCAGGTTTGTACAAAACCCTGAAGAGCCTGACCCCCAAGAAGCTAAAGCTGGTACACGGTACCGGTAATATTCGCTGATTTTAGCCTTCATCCACTACCCAAAGAAAAGGACTCTTGGCATGAAAAAAACCATCTTCTGTCTACTGTGTCTGTCCACCCTGCTGGCTGGCTGTTCACACACGGTTGAGGTGGCAAAATACCGGGAGACCGCCATGGATCAGGCCGTGGCAGAGATCCTCCCGCCCCAGCATGTTATTGAGAAAAAGCAGCCCAAGGTTGCCATCCTGCCCCTTGGCGAACCGTTTGAGTACACCTGTCGCCTGAGCCCTGGCGTTCAGGAAAGCCTGACCCAGATTGTATCAAAAGGCTGCGGCATGGAGGTTGTTGAACGTAGTCAGGCCCAGAAACTGTTTGATGAGAAAAAATTTGTCTGGTCTCTTGATATGGCTGCGGACTTCTCGGCAATCACCAGTATGGTACAGGGGATTGATTATGTTGTGCTCGGTTCCATAACCAGCCCGGCAGCGCGGGCTGAATTTACACCAAGCAAGACCACCTGTGACAACAAAGGAAAATGTTCAACCACCAAGCCATCATGCACCATCAAGGGAAGTGCCACCGTTAACATCAGGGTCATCAACGCCTCAACAGGCTCTATTGCCCAGGCATTTGAACCGTTCAGAGGCAGTGTCAGCAACAGCACCACGGTAGAGACATCACACGAATGCCGGGTTCGCAATGCTCAGGCGATCATCAATCAAGCCGTAGCCAACGCAACAAGCAAGGCGAAACGACCTTTTATTGAAGCGTTCCCACGTTACGGCTATCTCTACAAGACCATGACCGGCCCCGACGGGACCCGCATTGCCTATGTCAACATCGGCAGACGGGACGGCGTCAAGGGAGGCGATGATGTTGAACTGCTCCGCTATACCAAAGAGGTTGACCGGGTACGCAAGACCGAACGACTGACCACACAGAAGATTGCCGATGTTACCATTGCCGACACTGACCTGCAGGAGGATCGGAGCATTATCATCATCCCAGAGGAATACTCCAGCCTGATCATGCCCGGTCTGGCGGTTAAAACAAAATACAACAGCAGCTTTTTCTGGTGATAGTTACCCGCACACGATATCACACAAGAAAGGCCGGTGATCTCTCACCGGCCTTTCTTGCTCAGCTATAACTAAATCTCTACTCCACCAGTTTGGCAGAGATAATCGTAATCGGCTCCAGCGGCACGTCGCCGTGACCAGCCTTGTTACCGGTCTTTGCCTGACGGATCTCATCCACCACGTCCATCCCCTCAACTACCTGAGCAAACACGCAGTAGCCAAAATCATCCTGGCGCTTGCCTTTGTTATCCAAAAAGGCATTATCCACGGTATTGATAAAGAACTGTGAGGTGGCCGAATCAACCAGTGCCGTACGGGCCATGGCCACGCTGCCACGCACATTCTTCAGGCCGTTCTGAGCCTCGTTCTTAATGGCAAACTTGGTCTTTCTGGGCTGCATATCCGCATCCATACCGCCACCCTGAATCATGAAATCCTTGATCACACGATGGAAGATCAAGCCATCATAGTAGCCGTCCTTCACATAGCCCAGAAAGTTTTTAACGGTAATGGGTGCCTTTTCCTTATTCAGCTCCAGGGTAATGTTTCCCTTGCTGGTCTCAAGCACTACCTTGGGATTGGTTTCTTCTGCCATTTCGCGCCTCCTGCCACCGTTCAAGCCGGTTGCTGTATATTTTTTTGATCGTTTTGTATACCACACATAAGCCTGCTGGAAAAGCCAATTTGACTCTTTGACAGGAGCGTCACCTTTCGCTACCCTGTCCTTCATGCGTAGCCTGGAAAATACCATCATCCGCCTGCTGAAACGGAAGCCGTTCTACGGCCATCTGCTGCTGCAACTGCGACGTGCCCCGTTGCAGAAGCAAAATCACTCAGTTGCCATCACTATTCGGGACGGCATCCCGATCCTGTCGATTAACGAGAGTTCATTCTGTACCTTCCCCCCGCAGGAGCAGGAAGCGTTGCTGGAGCACCTGCTCAAGCATCTGCTGCACCTGCACCCGTTACGCCGACGGGAACGCAATCCCCATGACTGGGATGTTGCCTGCGATCTGGCCATCAACCCGGGGATTGAAGGACTGCCCGGAGGCGCTGCTCTCTACCCTCAGAATTTTAAAATGGAAGTAGGCCTGTCTGCCGAGGAATACTACGACCTGATCGTTCCACCCTTTGACATGGGCAACATGGAAGGCAGCGGCGCAGGCAGGGCTGAACAGGCCAGCAACGGGATTGATGGCTCTGGTGCAGGCCAACAGTTACACGATGCAGAAACTATTGATGATCACGAAGCCTGGCAGGATAGCGACAGTACCCCGCTGACCCTGGCGGAAGAGATGCTGCGCAGTATGGTGCAGGATGCCCTGCGGGGCAGCGACGGCGAGACACCGGCAGATATCCGGGCAGTGGTGGATAGCCTGCTGCACCCGGCACCGATTCCCTGGCGCCAGATCCTGCGACAGTTCATTGCCACCGCTGGCAGAACCGGCCGCAGCAACACCTGGATGCGGGAACACCGACGCTTTGCCCACGAGACGCCGGGGGTACGCAAACGGCGCAAACTGAACCTGCTGGTGGGGATTGATGTCAGTGACTCCACCAACATCATTGCCCTGCGGGAAGCCTTTGCAGCAGAATTGCTCAATCTGGCCCGTGGCCGAGACTGCAGCATCACGGTATTGTACGCCAACAGCCGGATTCAGCAGATTGAGACCTTCAGCAGCGCCACATTTGTGGCCCAGCGCTATGACGGTGGTGGCTTTACTGACCTGCGTCCGGTCTTTGAGTATGCCCAAACCATGCATCCTCTGCCTGCTGCCATCATCTACCTGACCGACGGCATCGGGCCAGTACCGAAGCAGATGACCTTCCCTACCCTCTGGGTACTGACCCAGGAGGGGGAAAAACCGGCACCGTGGGGAGTGGAACTCAGGTTGACGGTATGACGTCAGAATAAAAATCAGTTTAATGATTTCTTGAGTGATGCTGTTGGAGACTGAACAGATCTATTCTTCAACAACACTGATTCTGGTCACCAGATCCCGAAAGAAATCATGGGACCAGATTGCCAACGTCTGTTGATCCCTCACGAAGGGTGCCACATCCTGCCGCGCCTGGTCAATATCAAGCCGGTGTATGGCAGTATGCATTAGCTCCGTGAAGTCACCCCTCTGTAAGGCTGCATCGCCGCTCCAGTGATCTGTCTGGCGCATCCGTTGTTCCAGATGATGCAGGTTAAGCTGCGGATGGTTGGCGGCATACCAGACCAGATCATACCAGTCACGCCCCTTGACCCGATTGTTCCAACGACGAAACAGCAGGGCATGCAGTTTACCGGCAAACAGACTGGGCAGCGTATAGCAGCGGACTGCAAACGGTATCGGCTGCAGCAGGTAACGGGTGGTGGTCATAAAGCCGGACGGTGGATCAGTATCCACCTCAATCTTGATCTTCAGCACCTGTCCGGGGGGCACCATCCGGGCTATACGATCATCCGCCTCAATCACCAGCAGTTCGTTGCGGGTATTGGCCTTAAGAAAGGCCGACTGCACCGTTGTTTCAATTGATTTCGTAATCGGCTCAACCCGCAGGTTGAAGCCAAAGGCCCGCACCTCCTCCTCCAGTGCTGCGCTGAAACGCTGGAGAGAAAACTGCGGGTCTGGTTGTAACAAAGAGAAATCCAGATCTTCTGAAAAACGGTCAAGGCCGTGGAGAATCCGTAGTGCGGTACCGCCGTAAAAGGCGGCATGTTCAAAAAAGCGGGCACGCCATAACCCCAACAGGGCTGTTTCCTGGATAATCTCCCGCAGCGCCCGCATGGTATCATCCAGGCTTTGGGGCTGGTACTTGGCCAGCATCCGCTCTATGGCATCATGCATTGTTTCTCTCCTGCTGCCCTGTTTGCAGCTGTTTGACCAGACCTGCCAACAGCTTCAGGCGATTGGATCGATAAGCCGCGGCAATGATCACCAGGCCAGCTGCATCAAGCTGCTGCAACGCAGACGGTTCAATCCGCAGATTATCAGTCAGATACTGGAGCATCCCTTTGCGGGTGGTAATGCCGCTGCCCCGTTCCTGCATAACCCGGTCAGACAGGGCCTTTTCCGGTGCTGCCATCAGAAACGAACGGCCATCCGCCAGTTCAACCCGATCAATGCCGATACAAAAGGCGGACATCGGAATCATCCGATACCTAAAGCAGCCTACCGGCGTCTCAAAATGCCGTGAACGACCACAGGTTACCGATGTGATGGTCTCCGCCCGTTCTGGTGTAAGGCCGTAGTAATGGAGGGCATATTCGAGGGATATATACGAGGGACCGTAGATCAGATTCGCCAGAAGCTCCCGGCAGTAAGGAGAGCGACGCCGGTCCTCGCCAAACAGATACAAACCCTTCTTGACCCGGATAATTTCCTGCTTACGCAGCAGCGAGGTGATTTTTTTTCGAGGAAAGGCATAGCCCTGCAGGGAATCCAGCAGGGTCTGGTAATCAAACTCTTCAAACGGTATGGCCTTGCGTAGTTGTTCAATCATACATAGCCACCTGCCTTATGCAGACAGAATAGCTATTTAAGCACAGTATGTCCACGAAAATGCCACTTACTATGTCGCAAAATCTATTTTACAACATACACCTTACCCGCTTTCTGCACAAAGCCATCCTTCACCATCCCCTCCAGAATCCGTGCAAGCCGGACTGCTTCAACATCCAACTGTTTTTGCATGGCACGTGCAGTCATCCCATTAGAGCCAAGCAGCAACCGCAGCACCGCTCCTCGGATCTGACGGTCTGAACCTTCAAACCTGCTCTGAACAGTGTGATGACGGCTCCTGCGGCTGGGATTGGGAAAGCGGCGCTTCAGGTCGCTGCCGTAATCCATCAGGGCGTTGTACCAGGTGCGGGGATTAGTCTGGTCCAGCACAGCCTCTGCAACCGGTAACAGCTGTTTATCGGTTATCCCTTCCTGACCAGCAAAGAAGAAATGCAACAGTACGGCCCGGATATTGGTCTCAAGGAAAATCTGAGGCCGGTTGAAGGCAAAGGAGGCAATCGCTCCGGCAGTATAGGGGCCGATACCGGGCAGCTGCTGCAACAGGACCGGGTCATCCGGTATGTTGCCGCCCCACTGTTCCACTATCATCCTGACGGCCCGCTGCAGATTCAGGGCGCGGCGATTGTAGCCCAATCCCTGCCAGGCTGCCAGCAACTGAGGAGTTGCAGCATTGGCAAGGCTTTGCAGATCAGGAAACTGCTGCATAAAAACGGCAAATTTGGGGATCACCCGATCCACCTGGGTCTGTTGCAGCATAACCTCTGACACCAGAACCCGGTAAGGATCTGTGCCATCTCTCCAGGGTAGGTTACGACGCTGTGCAGCATAATAGCCGTACACAAGCTGCCGCAACAGTGTCACAGAGTTATCGGTCACCCCATACTCACAGACGCATCGTTTAAGCTCCAGTTCGGCTGCCGTATCTTCACCCACTGGCCAGCGCTGCATCTGCTGCTTGCAGTCAGGCACTGCTTTCAGGTAGTCTGCGTGTAATTCCAATTCAGAATCAAGAATGAGATCAAGGCGGCGAGGAGTTCGGCTACGCAGGCGTACACGTAGTACATCGAGGAGCCGATGACAAGCCAACGAAAATATCGCCTTGAGTTGGAATTGGGATAACTGTTCTGTTTGAGAGGATGACATATGGACACACCTTTACAACCGATGACTGATGATTCTGTACGTGAGCTGCTGGAGGCTGCCGGAGCGCAAGTAATGGCCCGTTCCGGCCGTTCTGAACACTACAGCGCCCCACGGGAGTTTTCCTTTGAGGCCAAGGCGATCTTTCCCAACGGCATGGGGCTGCACATTGTCGCCCGCCAGTTCAACTACCGCGACCCCTGGGAGGCTACCGGCCGGGTTAACGATCTGGTGGATGTCATGCTGCTAAAAGACGGAGCACTCACCCCGCTTCCCAAAGGCTATCCCTTCTTCCAGGGCATTGATGAGGAATGCGGCGTGGATGAAACCGTTCTTAAGGAGATCATTGCATGCGTCAGTGGCGTAAATGTCAAGCTGTACGAACTGCAACGAATCACCGGCGATCTGGACTGATACCTTGAAACACTTCTATTTTACACAAAACCCCTCCAAACCTCCCCTTGTCAGGGGAGGCTTAAAGGCTTCCCCCCTGATAAGGGGGAGATGGGGTTAGTTTTGCTGTTACGTTGGACTGACCTGAACAAGCAAGGGGCACCTGTTGCCAGGTGCCCCTTCGGTATTGCGTACTAAAAAACAGGCTATCCGCGATGTTTTTCACTGAACCCCTTGAAACCACCCTGTGGTTGTGGAATCGGTTTCCGCTTGGGTTCTGTCATTTCCCACACAACCTTTGACAGTGATTTTTCCACCGGAAAAAGGGCCAGTGCAAAAAGAAACAGGAGCAGAAAAACACCAAAGAAGCATGCCAGCATGATTGCAACAACCATGATTGCTTCTACAAATATCGGCATGGTCTCCTCCTGTTCTGATACACGTTAGTATGTATACTAACACACAATCTCGAAACTTTCCAATCCGGCTTTTACGAGACAGCCAGCCAGCCAGTTCCGTTAATCAGCAGCAGCCTGCTGCCGTCGTTCCTCTTTCATCATATCCAGCGCAACCAGAGCAACTCCCACGCAGATCAGGGAATCTGCCACATTAAAGGCTGGCCAATGGTGGTTCTTCCAGTAGACATCCAGAAAGTCAATCACCTCACCCAGCCGCACCCGGTCGATCAGGTTGCCGATGGCACCGGAAAAGATCATTGCCAGGCTCACCTGAGCCAGCTTCTGATCATCGCGCATCTTCTTCAGGGCCACGATAATGACAACCGCAGCAACCAGTGTAATACCGATAAAAAACGGCAGCCGCCAGGATGCGTCAGAAAGAAAGCTAAAGGCCGCACCCCGGTTACGCAGGTAGGTAAAGCTGAACAGGCCGTCAATCACCGGTATGGACTGATGCAGGGCCATGACCCGGTCAACGTACAGCTTGGTGGCCTGATCCACCACAAGCCCAACAATCGCTATAATGGAAAAGATCGTCCAACGGTTCATGCTATATCACCGCTGCAGTACATTTTGGGCAGATGGTGGGATGTTCAGCATTGCTGCCCAGTTCTTCACTGTAGCACCAGCAGCGCTCACACTTCTCACCCGGAGCCTTTTCCACCAGCACCTTCAGTCCCTCAACCACCGTGCCGTCATAGCCATCAGTCAGTTCTTCAACAAGATCCAGGCGGGAGACAATGCAGATCGCCCGCAGTTTATCCAGATAATCGTTCATAAAGGCGATGGTAGCAGGCGGGGCAGACAGTTTAACCGCCGCATCCAGCGGATGGCCGATGGTCTTTTCCACCCGTTTCAGCTCCAGCGCCTTAAGTACATCGGCTCGTACATCAAACAGCCGGGCCCAGGTGCCAGCCAGTTCTTCATCCTTGTGCTCCGGTGCCGGTTTGGGAAAAGCGGACAGATGTACGCTGGCCTCACGCTCACCCGGCAGGAACTGCCAGATCTCGTCTGCCGTAAAGGAGATCAGCGGCGCCAGCAGACGGGTCAGGGTATCGGTGATCAGATACATGGCGGTCTGGCTGCTGCGACGCTCACCTGCATCCTTACGGCTGGTGTAGAGGCGGTCCTTGAGGATATCCAGGTACAGGGCGCTCAGTTCTACGGTACAGAAGCCATTAACTGCCTGATAGATGCTGTGGAATTCAAAATCTGCGTAGGAAGCCAGCACCCGTTCCTTGAGCAGCTCCAGATGATGCAGGGCCAGACGGTCAATCGGCATCATCTCGGCAAAGGTGACACTGTCGGAAACCGGATTGAAGTCATTCAGGTTACCCAGCATGAAGCGGCAGGTGTTGCGAATCCGGCGATAGGCCTCAGCCACCCGGTTCAAAATTTCTTCAGAGATCCGGTTATCATCGCGGTAATCCTGGGCTGAGCACCAGAGCCGCAAGACATCGGCCCCGAACTTCTTAATCACATCCTCAGGTGCCACCACGTTGCCCATGGATTTACTCATCTTACGCCCCTGGCCATCCAGTACGAAACCATGGGTCAAGACTGATTTGTAGGGGGCAACACCACGGGTGCCAACGGACTCCAGCAGTGAGGAGTGGAACCAGCCGCGATGCTGATCGCTCCCCTCCAGATAGAGGTCAGCCGGTGATGAAAGTTTGGGGTTAGGCTCCAGCACTGCAGCATGGGAGACACCGGAATCAAACCAGACATCCAGGATGTCATTCTCTTTTGCAAAGGCGGTTGAACCGCATTTGGGGCATTTTGTCCCGGCAGGCAGCAGCTGGGCAGCCTCCCACTCAAACCAGACATCGGAGCTGTGCTGTTTGAACAGCTCAGCCACGTGGTCCATGGTGGGACCGTCAGCCAGGAACTCACCGCAATCGGTACAGGAGAAGGCGGTAATCGGCACCCCCCAGGAACGCTGGCGGGAAATGCACCAGTCAGGCCGGTTTTCCACCATGCCGTAGATCCGGTCACGGCCCCACTTGGGGATCCACTGCACCTTGTCGATCGCCTCAAGGGATTTTTGACGCAGTTGATTGGCATTCATGGAGATGAACCACTGCTCGGTGGCCCGGAAGATAATCGGCTTCTTGCAGCGCCAGCAATGGGGATAAGAGTGGGAGATCTTGCTGACACCCACTAGGGCCCCAACCTCCTGCAGCTTCTCAATCACCTTTGGATTGGCATCAAAGACCTTCTCGCCGCCAAACAGTTCAAGGTTGCCGATATACTTGCCATGGTTATCCACCGGATTGTAGATCTCCAACCCTTCCCGCAGACCAAGCTCGTAGTCATCCTGACCATGGCCAGGGGCGGTGTGGACACAACCGGTACCGGCCTCAAGGGTGACATGCTCCCCCAACAGGATGATGGAATCACGGTCGTAGAAGGGATGCTTACAACGTTTGCGCTCCAGCAGACCGGCCTTGAAAGTGGCAACGGTCTCACCGGACAGGCTGTTGGCTGCCAGGAACTGATCCTTCAGCCCTTCAGCCACAATCAGCAGCTGTCCATCCACCTCAACGGCGCAGTAATCGTATTCAGGATGCATCGCTATGGCCAGGTTGGCCGGGATGGTCCAAGGGGTGGTGGTCCAGATCACCACAAAGACAGGCTTACCGGCCAGGGCTGGGATAGCGGCAGAGACATCATCCTGCAGGGCGAACTTGACAAAGATGGAGGGAGAGGTGTGATCGGCATATTCAACTTCAGCCTCAGCCAGGGCGGTCACACAGGAAGAGCACCAGTGTACCGGCTTCTTGCCCCGGTACAGTCCGCCGTTGTGGGCAAACTTGGCCAGCTCGGCAGCGGTCAGCCCCTCGTACTCATTGGTCATGGTCATGTACGGGTTGTTCCAATCCCCCAACACCCCCAGACGTTTGAACTCTTCCTTCTGGATATCAATAAATTTCTTGGCATAGACACGGCATTCCTTGCGCATCTCGGCCTTGGTCATCTGATGTTTCTTTGACCCCAGGTTCTTCTCCACCTGCAGCTCAATCGGCAGACCGTGGCAGTCCCAGCCCGGCACATAGGGGGCTTTAAAGCCTTCCATCCGCTTGACCTTCAGCACAATATCCTTGAGGGCCTTGTTGAGGGCATGACCAATATGGGTATGACCGTTGGCATAGGGAGGGCCATCGTGCAGCATATAGACCGGCTTGTCCTTGCCGGCCTCCTCAATCATTCCGTACAGATCCATCTCCTGCCAGCGTTTGAGCAGCTCCGGCTCACGCTGGTACAGATTGGCCTTCATTGGAAAATCGGTCTGGGGCAGGTTCAGGGTTGCTTTGTAATCCATTATCTATTCTCCACGGTAAGCTGCTAAATTTGTCTAAACTACCGGCATCTCAACGTCAAGTCAAGGGGATAGCGACTATCCAAACAGAAGAAATCCCGTTTTCTCCCTTGCATTCACCAGCTTGTTCTGATAATTTTTCAGGTCCTATTTATAGTGAAAGGATTCCAACCATGTTTAAGATATTTGACTCCCTGTTCGGGATGTTTTCCAACGACCTGGCCATCGACCTGGGCACCGCCAACACCCTGGTGTACCTGAAGGGCAAAGGGATTGTGGTCCGCGAGCCTTCGGTGGTTGCCGTACAGAAGATGCCCACCGGTCAGCAGAAGGTTCTAAAGGTCGGGATGGAGGCCAAGCAGATGCTGGGCCGCACACCAGGTTCCATCACCGCCATCCGCCCGATGAAGGACGGCGTTATTGCCGACTTCGACATCACCGAAGAGATGCTGCGTTACTTCATTCACAAAGTCCACAACCGTAAGACCCTGGTCCGCCCCCGGATCGTGATCTGCGTTCCTTCCGGTATAACCCAGGTGGAGAAGCGGGCGGTCAAGGAATCAGCCGAGTCTGCCGGTGCCCGCGAGGTCTATCTGATTGAAGAACCGATGGCAGCCGCCATCGGCGCCGGTCTGCCGATCACCGAGGCCAGCGGCAATATGATTGTTGATATCGGCGGTGGTACCACTGAAGTTGCGGTGATCTCCCTGGCCGGTATTGTCTATTCCCAGTCAACCCGCATGGGTGGCGACAAGATGGATGAGGCGATTGTCCAGTACATCAAGCGCAAGTACAACCTGCAGATCGGTGAACGGATGGCGGAAGCGATCAAGATTGAGATCGGCGAAGCCTACCCAGGCCCCGAGGTGCTGACCATGGAGGTCAAGGGGCGCGACCTGGTCTCCGGCATCCCCAAAACCATTGAAATCAACTCCGACGAAATCCGTGATGCCCTGAAGGAAGCGGTCAACGCCATCGTTGACACCGTGCGTCAATGCCTTGAGCGCACCCCGCCTGAACTGGCTGCCGATATTGTGGACAAAGGAATCTTCCTGGCCGGTGGCGGCGCCGGACTACGCAACCTGGACGTGCTGCTGCGCGAGATCACCAAGGTACCGGTTCTGATTGCAGAAAATCCGTTGGACTGTGTTGTTCTGGGCTCCGGAAAGGTATTGGATGAACTGCACCTGCTGAAGCGGGTTGCGGTTTCATCCTAAAATCGCCCGCTATCAGTACTCGTACGTTTTTCAACATCTACTCAACAGGGTGGGCGATGCCCACCCTTTCTGTTAGCCCCCTATGACCACTTCCACGTTTGACATCATAGTTCCGGTCTGGAACAACCCGACTGCGGCCCGGGCCTGCCTTGTCTCTATTCTGGACTGTGCCGAAACGGCCCGTCTGATCATCATTAACAACGGCTGCGATCGCACAACGGAATTAATGCTGGAGGAATTTTCCGACCATCTGGGTGACCGGGCGATCTACATGACCATGGAGCGCAATATCGGCTTTGTTCCTGCGGTCAACCGTGCCCTGAACCGCTCCGATGCAGACTGGTCCGTAATCGTACGCCCCACCGGGACGCTTACCGCTGAATGTTACCAACAGATTCTGGAAGCAACAGTAAAAGAGCAGGCAGGCATCATCCCCCCCCATTGCCCTTCAGAATATTCTCTTCCGGACCGGCTCCTGAAAAGCGACTGTCGCTGTCTTGAAACCTGCGAAATCAGTTTTGCCCTGCTTGCCCTCTCCCGCACAATGCGCACCACCATCGGACTTTTTGATGAGGGGATGGATGGGGGCGCCTGGTGCCTGCAGGATTACCGTCATCGGGCAGACGCCCATGGCTTCCGAACCTACCTGCTGCCTAAAGTTGCCGTGCAGGGAGAACCGATCACCATCTTCGGTTCCCGTGATCGCCGCCGCAAACTGGAAGAAAACGCCGTCAACACCTTCAGGCAACGCTGGGGAGTCCAACAACAGGTTGCGCTGTATCTCCCCAAGGAAACTGATGACCACAAACTGCAGGAGACACTGGAACTACTGCATGCTGCGGCACGCCATGGTCACCATCTGGATCTTTTTCTGCATCGTCGCCACTATACGCAGGCGATCCAAAACGGAGCGGCCTGCCTGCACAGCAGCATAATCCTTCACAAGCTGCCGCTGCTCTCCCCCCTGAAAAGCATGGCGCGCAGCATGGAGAAACTGAAGCTTCAGCATCCGCAACTTCAGCCTGTCTGCAGCCTGGACGGCATTCCGTTTCCCGGTTATGATAATGCGCTACCCATCACCCTGTTGCAGCAGCTTGCAAAGCCCTAAGGAGGTTCCCCATGCAGCAGTTCGTCACCAAACAACTGCAGGACCATCAAGCACTGTTCCACAAGATTGAAACAGAACTGGCCTCGCCGATTGCACACCTGGCGGAACGCCTGATTGAGACCCTTAAAATCGGCAACAAGCTCATGATTATGGGTAACGGCGGCTCAGCAGCCGACGCCCAGCACTTTGCCGGAGAGATTGTCAGCCGCTTCAGGATGGAGCGTCCCGGCCTGCCAGCCATCTCACTTTCCACCGATACCTCCATTATTACCGCAATCGGCAATGACTATGGCTTTGAGCGGATCTTCTCCCGCCAGGTAGAAGCGCTGGCTGCGCCCGGTGATGCCGTGATCGGCATCTCCACCAGCGGCAATTCCCCCAACGTACTCAAGGCACTTGAGGTGGCCCGACAGGCCGGCTGTACCACCATCGGCCTGCTGGGTAAAGACGGCGGCAGCATCAAGGCGGTCTGCGATATTCCGTTGATCATCCCCTCCAACGATACCCCCCGGGTGCAGGAAGGACACATCACCGTGATCCACATCCTCTGCGACCTGATTGAACAGGGACTGTTCGGCATGTTTGCCCGGGAAGGACTGTAGGCCATGGACCGCAAAACCGTTGAATCACTGTTTCAGCGTGCCAGCAACCTGAAATGCCTGGTGGTGGGCGACCTGATGCTGGATGAATACCTGTGGGGAAAGACCGAACGGATCTCTCCCGAGGCACCGGTACAGGTGGTGGATGTGCTGCGGGAAGACCTGCGTCTGGGCGGTGCAGGCAACGTGGCCAACAACCTGCTTGCCCTGGGCTGTCAGGTCACGGTGGCCTCGGTAATCGGTGAAGATGAAAATGGCTGGGCACTGCTCAAATCATTCAGCAGACAAGGGATCGACACAACACCGATCTTTCAGGAGGCTGGGCGCCGTACCGGGCGCAAGACACGGGTAATCGCCTCCAACCAGCAGATCGTCAGGATTGACCGTGAATCCCGAGAACCACTTTCGGAGCAGATCGAGCAACGCCTCGTTGGGTGGCTGCAGGAGCATATAACCGGTTTTGATGTAGTGCTGGTATCAGACTACCTCAAAGGGGTGTTGACACCTGCCGTCCTGGCAAGCATCACCGCCACCGCGACAGAACGCAAGATTCCGGTTCTGGTTGACCCCAAGGGGACCGACTACCGCAAATACCGCGGTGCCACCTGCCTGACCCCTAACCGCAAAGAGGCCGAGGCCGCATCAGGCATACCGATTCGTGACCAGGAAAGCCTGCACAGGGCAGCAGAAACCCTGATGTCACAGGTGGAGCTGGATAACCTGCTGATCACCCGCAGCGAAGAGGGGATGTCACTGTTCTGCGGCACTGGTGAAACCGTCCATATCCCCACCGTTGCCCGCGAGGTCTTTGATGTCACCGGCGCCGGCGATACCGTACTGGCGTTGCTGGCCTGCGGTCTGGCGGGCGGACTGCCACTGGCCGAGGCGGCACGGCTGGCCAATGTTGCCGCTGGAATCGCGGTGGCCAAACTGGGCACCTCCACCGTCACCCCAACCGAGATTATCGCTGCCGTTTCCCTTGAACACCGCGACAGCGACAGCAAGATCAAAAACCGCGAGGTACTGGCAGAGATCATTGCCGGTGAACGGGCCAAAGGAAAGCGGGTGGTTTTCACCAACGGCTGTTTTGACCTGCTGCATGCCGGGCATGTCAAATATCTGCAGGCCGCCCGCCGCCTGGGAGATCTGCTCATTCTGGGTCTGAACAGTGACGCCTCGGTACGACGTTTGAAAGGGCCCAAGCGCCCGTTAATTGATGAAGAAGAGCGCGCCCATCTGATGGCTGCCCTTGACTGTATTGACTATGTCTGCCTATTTGAGGAGGACACACCACTGGAGCTGATTACTGCCCTGCAACCACAGATTCTGGTAAAGGGTGGTGACTACACGCCTGAGGGCGTAGTGGGCAAAGAGGTGGTGGAATCATACGGTGGCAGGGTGGAATTGATTCCGTTTGTAGATGGCAAATCAACCACCAACATCATCGAAAAGGTGCTTGAACGATACACCGACGAGCAGTAAACAAAAAGGCGGTCCAATCAGGCCGCCTTTTTATCTCTATCTCCGTATTACACCGGTTAGCGGACTAACCGTCGCACCACCCTCCCCACCACAATCGGATAGGTCATGTTGTTATTGGGGTCAATAATATCCGGCGGACAACATTCGTTATCACATTTGGCCAGAAACGTTCCATCAGGATTACGGAACACACGGCGCACCATCATCATGCCATCAGCATACCGCAGCATCAGACAACCACCATTGATCGTAGTCTTGATACCGGCATCAACCATGACCAGATCACCATCCTGCAGCCAGGGGGCCATATTATCTCCCAATACCTTGACCAGCAGAAAATTCTCCGGGGCAACCCCCAGAGAGTGGTTCAGCCAGTTAAGGCCGGGGGCAAGTACATCAACAATCTGCGGCGACGCAAACGAGTTTAACACTTCACCATTATCAGAGCGTTGGGTATAGGCCTTGTAGGGTGGATGAATCAACGGATGGCCGGATGTAGACAGGGTAAAGCTATCACGAACCTTGTTTGCCGCATCCAGATCAAAAAACGCCCCCGCCAGCCCTTCCTGAACCTGACGCATCTCGCCCTGACCATCTGATCTACCCAGCCTGATCCTCTGGCCGGTCAGAATATACTGCAGGTCAAGACCCTCCTTGCCGCAGATACCAACAATTTCCTCGGTTGGCACCGTGTTACGGTGTTTCCAGTTATGAATACGCCGGATACCGACCCCCATAACCTCTGCCAGCTCCAGGTCCGTATCCAGCCCCAGCTCATCTTTGATTCTGCTCAGAACATCTCTGGTACTCAACAATGTGTCATCTGCAGACACGCCCCCCCTGATTAAGGGGGTCGCACTCTCTGCGGTACTATCACCTTCATGAAGCTCAATCACTTTAGCATTTTTCACAACCACTCCCCTACCCGCCTCAAGATTACTCAAAACACTTCAGATGACTACTCACCACTGACAGCTTACGCTTGACAGCATCATCATATACGGATATACAGTTCATGCAATTTACCAATTTTGATGAACACAAAAACGCAAACTACTCAAATACGGTAATACTCACAGGGACAGTTATACCAACTTTCTATACGGTTTACAATCAGCGATAAGGATACAGGCATGCATACACCAGACCTACACACCACTACAAGCACACAGCAACCTGATTACAACCATTACCACACCTCACCGCCGCTTCAGCTCCGAGATAGCCACAATGATTCAAACACGTTGCTCGCCCTTGCCCTGCTCCTTGACTTCCTTCCCCATGAGCGGGCTCACCAGCTTCACCAGCGTTTTGCCTCTGAAGTTCTCTACAAGCTGCCGCAAGGCAGGTCCCCTCTTTTTCTTTCCCGACACGATATTATGAGTTGGGTCAATGCAATTTAAGAGAATATCACAGCCATGAATCTGCAGAAAACACCAACAACAGCCTTAGTTCTTGATGACAACAGAGGAACTCGGCGTCAAATTGTTTCAGACCTGGAACAAAGCGGTATTTTCAGTCATATTTATGAAGCTGGTGACGGTCTGGACGGACTACACAAGGTATCAGAAACGCTCCCTGACATAATTCTCTGCGATGTTGAAATGCCTCGGCTTGATGGCCTTAAATTTCTGGCAGCAATACGTTCAAAACCGGAAACCGAACATATTCCGGTTCTGATACTAACCAGCAGCTCAGACCGGGGAGTAAAACTAAAAGGGCTGACAGACGGGGCGCGTGACTTTATTCTCATCCCCTACGACCCGCAGGAGCTTGCAGCCAGAGCCAGGCTGCACCTAAACGCCAAACGACGCGAAGAAGAACTTCGTAAACAAAACCAAGAACTTGAACTACTCTCCAACAAAGACACGCTAACGGGTGCTTTTAACAGACGCTACCTTAACCATATCCTGAATGTCGAACTGCTGCGGGCAGCACGTACAGACGGACTAATCTCTGTACTGATGATTGATATTGACCATTTCAAACAGATTAATGACACCTTTGGTCATCAGTCAGGCGATCATGTGCTCAAGCGAATGACGACCGAAATAACCGCCAGCCTGAGGGATTATGACCTTCTCTTCCGTTATGGCGGCGAGGAGTTTGTTGTGTTGCTACCTGACACCAGTCACCGCGAGGCCAAAAACGTGGCACACCGACTCTGTCAAAAGGTGCATACACTCAGATTTGCAGATGCCCTTGCACATTTGCAGCTCACTGTCAGCATAGGTGTCGCTGAATTTCCCGGGATGGATATCGGCACAGCAGAAGAGCTGCTTGATTACGCTGATCAAGCCCTCTACCAGGCTAAAGAGAATGGCAGAAATCAGATTGCCTGACCACTCACCCTGTTTTGTACTTCCAGCACTTCCGGCGGCTTAAGTGCTTGAAAATAACCTGGGGTTAATGCACCCTACAACGAAAGGAGTTGTACAGATCATGAAGAAGCTTGTATCCGTTACTGCAGCCGTTGTAATCCTCGCCGTTGCCTCCCTGGCATCTGCAGCAAGTATCAAAGGTCCGGTCACCAAAATCACCCCGAATGCTGATGGCAGCTATACAACTGTTGTCAAGGATGAAGCCACAAAGAAAGACTATGTGATTGAAGTGGCTGATGACGTGACAAAAGACAAACTCAGTGGAAAAAAGATCGTTGTTGACGATGAAGTGAAAGTAAAATTTGACGAAAAAGGCGGCAAGAACGTCAGTGCCAAATTCCTGAAGGCAGCTGGCTGCTAACGTTGTAACATACGGCGATTGTTTGGCCTCCTCCCCAAGCATCACCGTAACAATATCCCCTCTGTACAGGTATACAGAGGGGATATCTTTTCTTCAACGCTGTCGACACCGCACTGTTACAACTTGAATTTACTCACCAGATTCTGCAGATCCTGCGCCTGACCAGCCAGCTGGGCAGCAGCAGCAGCGGTTTCTTCGGCACCACTGGCGGTCTGCTGGACCACTTCCGTGATCTGTTGGATATTGGTGGTCACCTCACTCGTGGTGGCGGTCTGTTGCTCGGCAGCGGTTGCGATCTGGCTGACCTGCATGGTCACATCATTGACCTGCTCAAGGATCTGCTGCAACGAGGTCTCAAGCTGGGCAGCTTCCTGGGCACCTTTTTCCGTACCCTTCACCCCTTCTTCCATTGAAGTGATTGCTACCCTGGTTTCCTGCTGGATAGTACGGATCATATCACTGATCTCTTTGGTGGCCTTGGTTGTACGCTCTGCCAAGGCACGCACCTCATCAGCAACCACCGCAAACCCACGCCCCATCTCGCCAGCCCGGGCAGCCTCAATGGCTGCGTTCAACGCCAGCAGGTTAGTCTGATCGGCAATGTCCTCAATAGTACCTACAATGGCGCCAATCTGTTCGGAACGCTCACCAAGGTTGGAAATAATCTTGGCATTTTCTTTGGTATGTTCACCACGGGTACGAATGCCATCCACCGTATGCTGGACGATTGCAAATCCACTCTGGGTGGTGCAGGCAGCCACACCAGCGCTGTCAGCAGCAGCATGGCAGTTACGGGCGATATCACTGCTGGTGGCAGCCATCTCCTCACTGGCAGTGGCCACGGTACCGGTCTGGGCAGCAACCTCTTCAGCGCCGGTGGCGATCTGCTCAGAGGTGCTGTGCAGCTGGGTAGAGGCAGAGGCGATACCAGCGGAGATCTGTACGGTCTGACCTACCAGATTACGCAGACTCTGAAGCATGTGGGACATTGCCTCTTCAAGCTGACCTACCTCATCCTTTGAGTTTATTGTGACCTGTGCTGTCAGATCACCTTCTGCAAGACGCTCGGCAATTTTAACAGCGCCAGCCAACGGCGTTGTAATCATACGGGAGATAAACAGCCCCAGAACCACTGCCAAAATCATCGCAACCACAACAACACCAAGCATCAGCTTGATAGCAACATTTGCCGCCTTGTCGTTGTTCTCAGCTGCAAGTTTTGCCAGCCCCTCTTTTGACTCCACCAGCTTATCCAGCACTTCCTGCTCATGCATGGCTGCCTTAAAGGCATCACCATGCAGCAAAGCTAGTGCTTCTGCATCTTTCTCAGCTACATCCAGTTCAACAATCTTATCAATAAAGCCACCATAGACGTTTCTGGCTTCCTTAAATTCGTTAAACGCCTTCTTAGCTTCATCTGAAATCAAAGTCTTCTCAATTTTTTCCGACCGTTCAGTCATGGCCTGACGAAGTTTCTTCATTGTATCCAGATATTGTTGACGCTTAGCGGCATCTTTGGTTTCAACAAAATCTCGCAGGTTGATACGAACCCTCTGAAAAAGGACTGACGTGGCCCCAAGATCTCCCAAAGGCACAGTCATCCGCTCATACATCATGGCTGCATCGTGATCAATCTGTTTGATCTTGGTAATGCCAATTACACCCACCACTGCAGCAATAATTGCAACCATTACAAAACCAGTAACCAGCTTTACACCAACTTTCAAATCTTTAATCCATTGCATACTGTACCTCCGAGTACCAAGTGTAGTTATTTCAATGAGAAACAGCCAATGCTATCCGTAGAAGCACGAACTGAATAAGCAGACCAGACAACACATACTCATTAGAATTTTAATTCTAAAACAATATCGGATCGTACACCCCAATAACAATAGGGTAAACACCCTATTTTTGCATTTTAGGTGATTATTTTCTTCTCATGAACAGGTCGCGTCGTATCAACTAAAACGCTTGAGCGTGGTATCCAGCTTGGCAGAAACCATCTCAAGCCGTATCAGATCCTCAAGCTTGATCGCCTGTTGTTCCTTTTCGCTGAGCTGAAACCCCTCTTCCTCCAGAAGGTCTTCAAAAGCCACCATTGCCCGCCGACGAAACCGGTCATCCGTGACTAACCGCCCTAAAAACTGTTCCACCGCCTCCTGTGACATACCAACCTCCTTTGCGGGCATTCACTGTTCCATTCAGGAACAGTAACAAGGTATTTGCACAGGTAATTGCAGCCGGCATGCCAAAAAAGCCACCATGTAATTTCAGCAACCTACAAAACAAAAAGGCTCCACACTGTACCCGTAGGGAACAATGTGGAGCCAGAGGGGACACCTATCATTGTATCTGGTTCAGGTCCGGTAAAAATTCTTCCGGGCAATCCCCAACAGCTTGGCTGCCTGGGATTTATTGCCACCGCAGCGTTCCAGGGTAATGGTCAGGATCTGATCTGTCAGGGCTGCCAGGGAAAGCTGTTCAGCAGGCAGCGTCAGCGTGTAGCTGATGCATCCGGCAGCAGCCCCTTCCCCGACAGTTCCACCTGGTGACGCGGATGCCAGTCCCAGATGCTCCGGGCGGATCAATTCGCCGTCGGTTAAAATGGCAGCCCGCTCAAGGCAGTTCCGCAGCTCCCGCACATTTCCCGGCCAAGGGTAGACAAGCATCATTTCCATCGCCTTCTGGGAAATACCGGGCAGCGACTTACCCAGGTGCTGACGCAGCTCAGCCAAGGCATGCTCACATAACAGCGGTATATCGTCCCTGCGTTCCCGCAGCGGCGGAATGGTCAAAGGAAAGACGTTGATCCGGTGGTACAGATCCTCCCTGAAGCGCCCGGCTGCCACCAGTTCAGCCAGATTGCGATTGGTGGCAACAATCACCCGACATTCCGCCGGACAGCAGGTATTGCTGCCAACCTTTTCATAGACCCGTTCCTGCAGCACCCGCAGCAGCTTGGCCTGCAGCGACAGCGGCATATCCCCGATCTCGTCCAGCAGAATAGTGCCACCCTTTGCACTGCTAAATTTCCCCTCCCGGTCACGGTCGGCACCGGTAAAGGCACCGCGCACATGGCCAAACAGTTCACTTTCCAGCAGATGCTCCGGCACTGCAGCACAGTTCACCGCCACAAACCGGTTTGGCTGGGCATCACTGGCAAAATGGATCGCCCGCGCCAAGACCTCCTTGCCAACACCACTTTCACCATAGATCGCCACGGTGGTCTGCCGGGCCGCAGCAACACGTTCTGCAAGTAACAGGGTCTGCTTCATGGCCGGACTGACGGTTGCGATACTCTGGAAGGTATAGCGTTCTTTCAGCAGCTCCCGGATCTGCCTGTTTTCCTGCACAACCCGCTGGTAATCAAGGGCTTGCTGCAGGGTGATTCTCAGAAGATCAGGGTTGAACGGCTTTTCCAGATAGTCGTAAGCGCCGTGCCTGATCGCCTCAACCGCGCCACTGATGCTGCTCTCTGCAGTTACGGCAATAAATGGCGTTCCGGGAAACCTTTGTAGAACCTGTTCAAGGAGTGCCATACCGTCCATAACCGGCATCACCATATCCGAAAGCACCAGATCAAACGGCTGCTGCTCAAGCAACTGCAGCGCCTCACGTCCATTTGAGGCGGTCACCGGACAGCATCCCTCCTGGTTCAGGATATTTTCCAGCATGGTCAATGACAACAGATCATCATCAACAACCAGTATGACCGGTTTTTTCTTCATGCAGCAGCTCCACTACCGGAATCGTCCAGCCCCGCCAAGCTCCCCTGCAGGTAAACGGCATCAACTCTGCCGGCATCCAGCAGCCGTTCCGCAGTACAATGACCATCAAGCTGCAGTACCTGAAAATCTGCCCGTTTCCCTGCTTCCAGCAGACCTGTGCAATCAGCCAGACCGATCCCGGCTGCACCACCTTTGGTTGCCATCTCCAGCAATCGCTCCGGCACCAGCTCTCCTCTGTAGCTATCCAGTGCAAAGCGAATTTCATCCCACAAGGAGAGCGAATCATTGCTGGCCAATGAATCAGTACCCAGACAGAGTGGAATACCCAGCTTGTCAAACAGATGAACTGGTGCCGTACCAACGGCAAGCCGCTCATTACTGCGTGGACAGAGGCAGATGGCAACACCACGTTCCTTCAGCAGGGCAGCATCCGCCGGAGTCAGCTGCACCCCATGCACCGCAAGCGTTGTCGGCCCCAGCAGACCGCCATCATCAAAAAAGCGGGCCGGTGTGGTCCTGCGCGGCGCGGGCAGATAATCCTGCCAGCCAACCAGCGGATACATCTCTTCAGCCAGTGGACCAGTGGAATCAAACAGCAGATCAGACTCCTCGCGGGATTCTGCCAGATGCAGCGAGAGCGGCAGTTGCATCTGGTCTGCAGCAGCGGCAATATCCGGCAACAGGCTACTGTTCAAGGTATAGGGTGCGTGGGGAGAAAGGCCCGGCTGACGGTTACCGTTCACCGTCTTGCTTGCCTCTACAGCCTTTGTTAATCGAGGTTCAAATAACTGGCGATCCTGTCCGATCAGTTCCAAGTACAACCTCCCGCCAATGGGCGCCCCGTGATAGGCGGACAACAGATCCGGCGAGGTAACAATATCACCAACAGCAGTGGTACCGGAACGCAGGCAGGCCTTTATACCGGCCTTGAGCGAGATCCGGGTTTCTTCAACGGTTACACCACGCCGTACCTTGATCATCTGAATGATCCAGTCCACAAAACCGCGGGGATGATAATCCAGGCCGTCCCGCAGGCGCCAGGCAGGAAAGTGGGTCAACTCAAGGTGGGTATGGGCATTGACAAAGCCGGGCATAATCACGCAACCGGGATACTCTGCGGTTGGCTGGCCATAACGGGCGATCAGGTCACTGGCTGTGCCGGTTTCAAGGACGCGACCATCCCTGACCGCCAGCCCGCCGCCTGCAACAGGCGGCTGCCCCGGATTGTAGAGCCAGGAGGCGGTATAGACAACAACATCAGGTTTCAGAACTTCTCCATCCCCTGCGGGACATCCTGCTCAAGAACCTTTACATAGCCACGCAGCCCCATACACTCCTTCATACGGGCCGAGATGACCTCTTTATCGCCACGTTTATCAAGATGCTTGGCATACAGGGCAGACTCTTCTTCGCATTCCAGATTATCTTTAGCAAAGGTGGCCCGGTCCTTACCCCCCTGATACCAGACATAGTTTGGAGAGGCGCAACCGGAAGCAAGCAGCATCGCTACTGCAGCAGAAAGAAACAGTAGCGCCCTGACGGTACTGACATATGATCTCGTCATTTTCGTATCTCCCTAAAACTTCTTTTCAATGACAAACTCAACGGTTCCGCCTGTTATACCGCCACGCTGGACATGGCACTGGCGGGTCGCCTGACATCTGCTGTTGGGGACATTTTTGCAGGGGAGCTCACCGACCAGTTGAATACAGTCGGTGCAGCCAGGGGGATAGATGCCCGGTTTGTTGTTATCTCCGGTTATTGATTCATTGGGGCCGATTACCTTGACTGACCTTGTCTGGTTCTGAATGGTCCATGCCTCACCCGGCAGATTGATGGACAGAGCATAGCTGACGCCGTTGACAAGGCTTATATTGACCGCCTCAGTAGAGGTGTTGGTGGGGTTGAGAGTAAACTCACCCTGGGTGAAACCGTTAGGTGAGGGGCATGAGGCCTTTTCCGGCCAGAGATGTATGGCACCGGTCAGGCATTTTTCAGCATCATTGCCGGTCCGTTTTAACTCCACCGACGAACCTTTTTTCACGGTCCCTGTGCACCACCCGGCATTTTTTTCCTTACCTGCCTGCGGGTTCTTGCACCAGTCAGTATTCTGGGCAACCCACTGATAGGAGATAATCTTCTCGCTATCCGTGCAAGCTCCAAGCTGACCAGATTTTGTCACTGCGCCGGTTACAAACATGAAGGTCACATCGGCATCGGTCTGATTGGTGATCTTGATATTGGTTGCGCCGTAGTAGTTTTTCGGCGGCATCCGACAGGTGCCGTCACATCCACTGCAAAGAGTATACTTACACTGATCGTTATTAAATCCACAATCTGGCGCTGTTTTACCCTCTTTTTTTGTGCAACACCACGTATTGACCGGGTTAGATGAGCAGGCACTGCACCACGCCATATCGGCATCACTACAGACCGGCATGTTTCCTGAAACACTTTTAAGCTGAACGGTTGGCGCTGGCTGTGCCTTGCTTGCAGCGATACATTCAGCAACATGCTTGTCAAACAGCTCCTGATCTCCAGCCTTGTCGAGATTGTAGGTGTACTCTGCAGCTTTCTTTTGACAATCGTACAGAATACGTCGCGCAGCCATGTCTGGCTGCTCTGCATACGCTGTTACACTGCATACCACCGAGATAAGAACCATACAGCTGGCCAGAGCGATAAACCTAAAACTTTTAGATTGCATAGCTGCCCCCTGTCTGATCAAGACGTTTATCAAGAACACAAGATGCCAAAACTCTACTGCAGTTTCAGTCACTGTCAAGCCGCTTGATTCAGTGATCAATCAGCCTCTGCACTCCAGACAGAAACAGGCGGAAGACCGAAGTCTATCGCCTGTTGTATCTCCTGTTACAGAGGCCCTCATTCCAAGTCGCATTCAAGCTAACACCTTACCACCCCTGACCCCTCCTAAAATAGGAGGGGGAATTAACTCCCCTCCTTACGAAGAAGCGGTTGGGGTGGTTGGATGTAATGCCCACTTGATCGTTCAAGGTACTGACTACCCCTTAATCTGTTGAAGCAGTTCCTGAATCTCTGGCTGCTGGGCAATCTCACACTGCTCAGCCAGCACTGCCACCAGGATTTCGTCAGTGGTCAGCGGATTGGCCAGTACGCTACGCAGCACGGTAATTTCCTCACCATAACGGGCCAGGCGAAGCCGGGTGCGGGAAACAAAGGTCTTACCCGCCTCACGCTGATGTTTTTGCAACAGTTGGCAGACCTGATCCAGCAGGGCATTAATGCTGGCCTGCTCCGCCAGTGGTGCGGCTGCCAGGAGTTGCTGAATCGCTGCCGGGCAATAGCGGTAGGTCAGGATATTCAGTTCCGGCTCGCTGGTCAGTTCAAAATCAGGATGTTGACGGATCAGCTCCGCAAAGGTCCTAGCCCGTTCAATCCCCAGATCAATCAGCAGTTCATAGCCTTTGCGGCCCATGATCGAGAGACCGCCATGCACCAGTAGCGCCTTGCCCGGACGTGAGCCTTCCAGGGTATGGCTGCCCAGGTCCTTCGAACCGTGGCGCAGGATGTAGGCAGCGTGATGTTCAATGGCCGAAACAGCGGTGGGGTCCTTAAAGACTACCATCCCGGCCCCCATCGGCACATAGAGCTGCTTGTGGGCATCAATGGTGACAGAATCAGCCCGCTCAATCCCGGCCAACAGCTGCCGGTGGGTATCTGAAAACAGGGTTGGCCCGCCCCAGGCAGCATCCACATGAAAATGACAGCCCAGCTCCTGGGCAAAATCAGCCATCGCCTCCAGTGGATCTATGTTGCCGGTCTCGGTTGTCCCGGCTATCCCCACCAGTGCTAAAGGCTGGATATTCTGATCCAGCAGACGCCGGCACTCCTGGCGGAGAACCTTCAGGTCAATACGGTTATTCTCAGCAGTCTTAACCTTAACCAGATTGTCACGACCAATACCCAGCAGGTCAGCAGCCTTGCCCAGCGAATAGTGACCACGCTCTGAAACAAATACCGCGACACCATCAATCCCTTTATGGCGCAGTGCCTTGGCCAGTCCCTCCTGAGCAATGCCACGAAACGTGGCATCAGGGGCAAAGAAACGGTTGCGGGCCACCCAGAGTGCCGTGGTATTGGCAATGGTACCGCCAGAACAGAAGGTTCCCAAGGCTGCCTGACTGTTATGGATCCAGGGGGGATAGAACTCATCCGTGCAACGGTAGATCAGGTGGTGCAGCATGGCCAGCACCTGACGTTCCAGTGGGGTGAATGCCTTGGAGGTTTCCACTTTAACCAGGTTCTGGTTCAGGGCAGTCATCAGACGGGTCAAGGGGAGCATGAAGTACGGCAGGGCCGAGGTCATATGCCCCACAAATCCCGGTGCTGCCGTATGAACCGACTGGGCCACCAGATTTTGCTTTACAAACTCGGTGTAGTCAGAGACGTAGGTCGGTTCTTCAGGAATTGCAAAGTTGGAGAAGCTGGCCTCTATCTCTTCCAGCGGCCGCTCCATGGCGACAATATGATTTTGCAGAAAACCGGCCACATCATCGGTTATAGCCCTATCGACCGACCCCAGTGTTGAATCAGGGGCCTCAGGCACCGTAAAGATCCGGTAGAGGGTTTCAAGGTTGGCGCGAGCCCTGGTAGGCATTACAGATCCCCCCCCAACACCGTATTGTCAATCAGACGGGTAGAACCGATCTTGACCGCCAGGGCAAACAGGGTATCAGCTGCGGCTGTTTCAACAGGCTGCAGGGTTGTACTATGCCTCAACTCCAGATAGTCGATTGAAGACTCCGGCACCGCCGTGATGATCATACGGGCCTCACCAAGCAGCCGGTCAACCGAGATCTCTCCGTTGTTAAACAGTTCGCGCACCTTTTGGATGGCCTTGCTCAGACAGAGTGACTGCTGGCGCTGTTCCGGGGTAAGGTAGCTGTTGCGGGAGGACATGGCCAAACCGTCCGGCTCCCGGACGATCTGCATGCCGATGATCTCCACCGGCAGGTTCAGGTCAATAGTCATCTGACGGATGATGGCCAGTTGTTGAAAATCCTTGTTGCCAAACAGGGCACAATCAGGCTGGACAATATTGAACAGCTTGGTCACCACCACCGCCACGCCATTGAAGTGACCGGGGCGGCTGGCACCGCAGAGCGGCTTGGTCAGAGGGCCAAGGGCAACCGTGGTCTGAAAACCAGGGGGATACATACCTGCTGCGGTGGGAGCAAAGACCAGATCCACACCGCAGGCCTCAGCCAGAGCACAGTCCCCTTCCAGGTTGCGAGGGTAGTTGTCAAGATCCTCATTGATGCCGAACTGGGTCGGATTGACAAAGATGGAGAGTACCAGCACATCGCCCCGTTTGCGGCCTTCCCGCAGTAGTGAAGCATGACCTTCATGCAGAAACCCCATGGTCGGCACAAAGGCGATCCGCTTGCCCTGACGCTTCAGTCCCAAAACCGTTTGCTGCATTTCCTGCACATCTTGGATTAGTTTCACGAGAACGAATGCTCCTCAGTCGGGAAGGTTCCATCCTTTACTTCTGACACATACTGTCGTGTCGCCTCGGTAATCAGCGGAGCAAGATCAGCATACCGTTTGACAAATTTGGGGGAGTACTTCTCACACAGCCCCAGGATATCATGGATCACCAGCACCTGGCCATCACAGGCCGGACCTGCACCGATACCGATGGTGGGGATATCCAGCATCTCGGTAATCCGGGCCGCCAGCTTGGCCGGAATCCCCTCCAGCACCACGGCAAAGGCACCGGCTTCCTGCACGGCATGGGCATCTTCAAGAATCCGTTCAGCCTGGTCCTTACGCCCCTGCACCTTATAGCCTCCCATGCGATGGACGGACTGAGGGGTCAACCCCACATGCCCCATCACCGGGATATCCATCTCGGTGATGGCCCGGATGATCGGGGCCATGTTGCTGCCCCCCTCAATCTTGACCGCCTCGGCCCCGCCTTCCTGCAGCATCCGGCCACAGTTTTTCAGGGCTTCGATCTCACCGCTCTGGCAGGCCATAAACGGCATATCAGCAATCACCAACGCCTTGGGCTTGGCCCGTACCACCGCCTTCACATGGTACAGCATCTCATCCATGGTCACCGGCAGGGTGTTTTCATGTCCGCTAAAAACGACCCCGGCAGAATCTCCCACCAGGATGGCATCCACCCCGCCAGCGTCCACCAGACGGGCGGTGGGGTAGTCATAGGCGGTCAGGACCGTCACCTTACGGCCCTCCTGCTTCATCAACAGTATCTCAGGTATGGTCACTTTCTTACGCATGCCACAACTCCAAAATAAAACAGGCACACCACGGGACGGTGTGCCTGTTACCACAAACCAGCTGCATCAGGTGCAACGGCAGGTTCCATGTTCCGTCCGTCCCGGCCTGTACTGAACAACAAATCCGGGCGGTATGTCTTAGAATTGGTACTGCAACAGTAGATCATCCCCCAAACGGGTGGCTGTCATAAAGAGCTGCTACAGTAGCACATTCAAAAAATTGAATACCACTATTTTCTGTTCTGCTAGCCAGGCTACTGGAAAACGTCATGAGGAAGCCTGGCTACAAGACGCACGGCGCGCAACGACTGAGACATCACCAATCGTTAGGCGAAAGAGTGAGCACCGCGCAACGCAGTAGACAGGCTCCGCAGTAGTTTTCAGCAGTTTTTTAGAATCCGAACATCCCTCGCATCCCATCCATCATGCCACCCTTTTTCTTTTCAGCTGGCTGTTGTTCCTGCTCATCCCCATCATCAGCGGCAGGACGTTTTTTGGATGAACGGCTACCCTTTTCTGATGACTCCATGAGCGGTGACGAACCGTTTGACTTGAGCCGTACCTTGACCGACCACTGTGGATTCCAGGGTTGCTTTGGATCCTTCGGCTTTGGTGGGTAAACCATGTTCAGTTCCTCGCCATAGGCCACAAACTGCAGCATGGCACCTTCCGCATCCTTGAATACCCCGGCCGGAATGGTGCAACTGGTGCGGCTGACCGGCATCAGCACTCTCTCTTTGATAAAGCGCTGCACGTCATGGGGGGTCAGGTAGTCCATCAGACCAAATCCGGTTTCGGGAACCTCGCTGGAAGACCAGAAGATGGTCTCGCCGGTCTTCTGATTATGCCCCATGGCCGTGGCAAAATAGCCGATGGCGGTAGGAACCGGCTGCCACTTGAATGGCCAGGCACCGGAAGCGGTCTTGCTGATGGCACTGAAACTGACCGGTGCCATAAAATCCCGCTTCTGATCCAGATTGAAACGGATGTTGTCCGGCAGGTAGCTGCCTTTCAGTTGATGTTCACCCACCAGCGATGCATCCTTGGGCACATCTTTTCTATCTTCACTGTTGGGCCAGTCGCCATAGGTCCAGCCTTTATGGGGTAACGGCGGAATCTGGCGGGTACCGCTACGCCCGCTCAGGGCCTTGCCAAAATCCATGGCTGACATCTTTGCGGTATCAATCACCCGTGGCTGGCCTTTGGCAACATTCTCGCCACAGCCCCAGTAGATCAGCATGCGGGCCTTGGGCTTTTCATACTTTTCAGGCCGCTCGCCGCGCTGTTCCGGCTGATACTCAGCCTTCTCCTGTTTAGGGGTAATCAGCGGCAGGCTCTCCCCCATCTTCTGGCCCGGCGGAATCAGGTGCTCTGCCTTGGGCTCAGCAACTTCGCGGGGACCTTCCACCTGCAGCTGCAGGGTCCGGCGGGGACCAAAGGCAGCACCGCGGCCACCGAACATGGCAGCCATACCGGACATCTCTTCCGACATGCCGGGAATGGACTGATTCGTGGTTGCCACACTGATCCAGTAATGGGGATAGGCCGGACGGGGCTTTTCAGCTGCCAGCGCCACTGTAGAAGCCAACGAGACCAGACCTGCCGTTATCAACACCTTGCTTAGTATCTTCATACCACACCCTCCCCTGTAGTATTACAACACAAACCTATTCCTCTGTTTTTGGGCTGTAGCGGATCACGGTTGCCTTCTCCAGGGTAATCATACCACCGCCCATCATGGCGTCAATCTGCGGCATAATGGCGTTAATCTTCTCCTGGCTGTCCACCACCTCAATCACCATCGGCATATCAGCCGACAGGTCCAGCAGTTTCTGGGTATGGTAGACCCGGTTGGCGCCAAAACCACAGACCCCGCGCAGGACCGTAGCACCGGCAAAGCCTTCTTTGCGTAGCAGCTCAACCAGGGCCTCATACAAGGGACGTGAGCCATGACGATCACTCTCGCCAATAAAGATCCGCATCAGTTGCTGTTCACCAACCAGTTTTGCCATGATGATATTCTCCTGTGAGTGTCTTGATATGGTATTGGTTTCACGCCAATGACCGAACCGTTACAATCCCCAGCCAGGTACAGAGCAGACAGACCGCTACGCTGGCCAGCACATTGGTAAAGGCCATCACAAACTGCCCGTCCTCCAGCAGCTTGAAGGTCTCATAGCTAAAGGTTGAAAAGGTGGTAAGCCCCCCCATAAAACCCACTGTCAGACCGATCCGCAGCGTATCTGAAATCATAGTGCTGCGAAGGCCAAGTTCCATAATTACTCCAATACAATAGGCACCGATAATATTCACGGCAAACGTCCCATAGGGAAAAGTGCGCCCCAGCAGACTATAGACCCATCCGGACAGATAATAACGGGTAAGTCCACCTCCGGCACAGAACAGGGCGATGGTTGCGGCTATTTTCATCGAATAGGCTCTCCTCGCATCTAAGTACCTGAATCGTTAAATCATCTTGGCTGACTTCAGTTCTGCTTTCAACCAACCATAAATCACTGGGGCCGCTACCATACCCGCTATGCCGAAGATAGCTTCAAACAGCAGCATGGCACACAGCAGCTCCCACGCCTTGGCATGCACTTCTCCCCCTACAATCCTAGCATTGGCAAAATATTCCAGTTTGTGTACCAACACCAGAAATACCAGCGATGAAACAGCAACCAAAGGAGAATTGCCCAGACTGATCAGAACAATACCGGTGTTGGAAATCAGGTTACCCACCACCGGCAGCAGGCCGGTAATAAAGGTAAACGGTATCAGGACGGTGACCAGTGGTAAATGTATGCCGGCCAACGGCAGGACCACCAACAGGTAGAGTGCGGTCAAAACCGTATTGAAGGCTGATATCTTGACCTGGGCAAAGACCACCTTGTCAAACGCCTCGGCCAGACAGCGTGTACGATCATGCAGTGCACCACACAGCGGCGGCCAGTTTTCATCCCGCACCAGACGATGCATGGCGGTCATGCCACCGATCACCATGCCAAACAGGGCATGAATGAAAAACTTGACCCCACTTATCCCAACAGTGGAGAGGTTTTTACCATGTTCACGCAGAAGTTCAGTAACCTCCTCACGCATATCCTGGATATTTGCCGGCACATTTTCTGCCAGGGATGGCGGCAGACTGCGCTTCAGGTTATCAAGTACTTCAGCCGCTTTAGAAAACAGGGCAGCCATACCGTGACTGAGATCAAGAAAGGTCCAGAGGCCAAACAGTGCTGCTGCCAGCAGGGTGATAACGACAGCGACAATGGCCGTTAAGGCAACCGCATGGGCCACACGCCCGATATGACTGGGCAATCGCCTTGCCAGTTTCGAGGTCAGTACATGAACCGCCAGTCCGGCAAATACGGTGGATAGCAGATGATAATGCAGCACCAGCGGCACTGCCAGTATTGACAACAGGTAACTGATCCGAACAACATTCAGTGGCATGGTTCGTATCCTTTAGAGAGCTAAATTGGTCTCAGTATAGCAGATAATTGACACGATATTCACGACAACCAGTCATAGTTATCCAGCTATGATTCCCATTGCCCACCTGACACCTTCAAAAAGGCCTCCAGCAAAGCGGTGCAGTGGCTGTTACGTCGCTTCAACAACGTCAGCGAGCGCCCCAGCAGCAACGGACTTGCCACTTCAACCAGCCGACCGTATTCCAGCTCCCGATCAACGGCAATCCGTGAAAGACAACTGACCCCCAGTCCGCTGGCGACACCGTTTTTGATCGCCTCGGTATGCCCAAACTCCAGCGCAATGGCATAACTGATTCCAGCACTGTCCATGGCATCTTCAAAGATCTCACGGGTACCAGACCCCTTCTCTCGCATGATCCACGGTGCCGCTGCCAACTGCTCCGGCGTCACGCGCTTGTCCCTGCTCCAAGGATGTTCAGCGCCAGCCACCACCACCAGTTCATCGTCTCGCCAATGCACGGCAACCAGGTCGCGGTTATGACACGGCCCTTCAACAAAGCCAATATCCAGCTGCCCTGCTGCCAATAGGTCGGCCACCTGTTGCGTGTTGCCAACGGTTAACTGCACCCTGGTGTGGGGATACCTGCGGGCAAAAGCCCCTAACAATGACGGTAGCAGATAGTTGGCGATGGTGGTACTGCCGCCGATCAGCAGCTCTCCAACCAGCTCTCCTGAGTCTCCCTGCAACTGCTTTTCAACCCGCTTCACCGCCAGCAGTATTTCACGGGCCTCTTTCAGCAGCAGGCGACCGGCATCATTCAGCAGCAGACGCCTGCCGGAGCGTTCAAACAGAGGAACGCTACTGAACTGTTCAAGCTGGGACAGGGCCATGCTCACTGCTGACTGGGTCAGCAGCAGTTCATCTCCAGCCTTGGTAACGCTACCGGTGGAGGCGATCTTTTCAAAAATTTCCAGTTGTCGGAGTGACAAGGCCATACATAAATCCAATTGATCAACTTAATCACTATTATTCATTTTTATTTATAATTGTTTCTGGCTAAAGTAGCAACCATCGATCAGGGACAAGGAGCACAGCATGAACGACAATAACGGATTGAAACTACTGTTCTGGCTTTTGCTGCTGGCCTGTTGCGTGCCGACGGTCAGTGCGCCAATGGCATTGACAGCAGGCCTTGTATTCGGTCTGGCGATAGGTAATCCCTGGAAAAACACCACATCCACCTGGAGTAGACGGCTGCTGCAGAGTTCAGTGGTGGGGCTGGGATTCGGCATCAACCTGCCGGTAATCCTGCAAACCGGTAAGGATGCCTTTCTCTACACCGCCATCAGCATCAGCTTTACCATGCTGGCCGGCTGGTTGCTGGGCAGGCTGTTTAAAACCCCGCAACGCACCTCGACTCTGATCTCGTTCGGAACTGCCATCTGCGGCGGCAGCGCCATTGCTGCCATGGCCCCGGTGATCAAGGCGGAAGGCGAAGAAACCGGGGTGGCCCTGGCAACGATCTTCACCCTTAACTCGATTGCCCTGATCCTGTTTCCTCCCTTGGGACACCTGCTGGGGATGGGGCAAGAGCAGTTTGGACTCTGGTCAGCCCTGGCAATCCACGACACCAGCAGTGTGGTGGGGGCAGCAGCAGCCTACGGTGGACTGGCCCTGGCCATCGGCACCACGGTTAAACTGACCCGGGCACTCTGGATCATGCCTTCTGCCCTGCTGGCTGCCTGGTTTACCAAATCAGAAGGCAAGGCCAAGTTTCCGCTCTTTATCATCGGTTTTATCGCTGCAGCAGCCATCAAGACAGCCCTGCCGCAGTTTGAACAACTCTGGCATCCACTCAACAGCATCGCCAAGCAGAGTCTGGTGGTGACGCTGTTCCTGATCGGTAGCGGCCTGACCCGGGAGGTACTGGGCAAGACCGGCATCAAACCGCTGGCCCAGGGGGTTACCCTTTGGATCATTGTCTCCGTAACCAGCGCCACAGCGATTCTGCTGGGCTGGATCAGCTGACAGCAAGCAACAGAAAGGAGCAGATCATGCAACCTATTGACACCATATTATTTGCTACTGATTTTTCAGAGGCATCTGAAGAGGCCTTTGCCTCTGCCCGAAAGCTGTCGCAGTGCCTAAATGCCCGGATCGTTGTGCTGCATGTGGTGACCCAGCCTGTTGACCTGCGCAACTTCTATGTACCGGATGTCTCTTTTGATGAAATTGACCGGGAGATTGAAGCAGCAGCAAACAGAAAGATGGCTGAGTTTCACCAACAGTGGCACGAGCAGCTCCATGATCTTGAGACAGCGGTAGTAACCGGCATACCCCATGAAGAAATTTTGAACAAGGCTGCTGAGGTCAAAGCAACGATGATTGTGATGGGGACACATGGCCGAAGAGGCTTTGACCATTTCATCTTCGGCAGCACCGCTGAGAAAGTCGTTAAAACAGCCCCCTGCCCTGTCCTGACGGTTCGGCCATCCCATTAACTGGTATCCTATAGTGGCTCTGTTACACAAAAGGCCCCTGTCCAGATCGGACAGAGGCCTTTTGTACATAAACCGGAACGGACAGGCTGTTACAATTGACAGGTGGTACTCTTCATCGACTCCAACTCCTTAACCACCTCTGAGGACTGGGCCCGGCGGGCCTCCATGTTATCAAACATCTGATGCACCATGGCGCTGACCGACTCCACCGTGCGCCTGATCCTGCGCCCGTCCTCTACCTGGCTGGAGGTGGACTGCACCATCTCGTGGGCCATCTCCTTAACCGTCTCAATCGCCCGGGCGATACTACGGGTGGCCTTGGCCTGATCCTTGGAACCGTTGAAGATCTGGGAGGTCATGCTGCTGATATCCTCCATGGAACGGGCCACCATCTGGACACTCAGCGACTGTTCTTCAGTGGCCTGCTTGATCTCCGAGGTCATCTCCATTGAGCAGACCGAACGATCATAGATCGCCTGCAGAGTCTCACCCATGACATGCCCCAGCTCAACCCCCCGCACCACCAACCCTTTGGTGGCGGTGATATTATCGGCAGCGTGGCGGGACTCAAACATGATCTCATCAATAATACCGGTAATCTCACCGGTGGAGTGACCGGTCTGCAGCGAGAGGTTGCGGATCTCGTCCGCCACTACGCCAAAGCTCTTGCCGTATTCACCGGCCTGGGCGGCAATGATCGAGGCGTTCAGGGCCAGCAGGTTGGTCCGCTTGGTAATGTCGTTGATGACGTTGACGATATTCTCAATCCGGGTGCTTTTCTCAGCCAGACGGGTAATACCGGCGTAGGACTCCTCAACCGAGTGCTGAATCTCTGCCAGTGAACCGATGGTCTCATTCACCGCCGTACGCCCCTCTTCGGTCTGGGCCTGCACCTGGCTGGAGACCTCGTGGGAGATGGCGGCGCTACGCTCAACACTGGTAATATTGCGGGTAATCTGCTCCATGGCTGCTGCAGACTGGTGGACGATCCCGGCCAGGGTATCCAGGTTGCGGGAGACCTCTTCAATGGCCACTGAGATTTCGTTGACCGCCGTACTGGTCTCATCCACCGAAGCGGTGGAACCTTCCGCTGCAGAGGCGATCACGGCGGCGCCATCTACCACTGACTCGATACTGGCCTTCAACTCCTCAACATTGCGCGAATACTGGTCACGGTGAGACAGCAGGAACGAGAACGAACTCTCAAGTTCGGTGGTCAGGGTATCAATGGAGGTCAGCAGGTTGATGCGGGTAATGGAGTTGGCCACCTGATCAGCGAACAGCATGATCGTGTCCAGATCAGATTCGTTCAATGCCCGTCGGGAACGCTTGTTATCAATGGCAAAGGCCCCCAGGGCTTCACCCTTGACCACCATCGGACAGATGATGAAGTTTTTGGAGCGCAACACCTCAATCCGGTCGTGGGGTGGTTGGAGATGAAAACTTTCATCATAGCGGGTGATGTCATCGATCAGGTATGGCTTGCGTTCACTGATGCTGCGGTAAATTACCCCGATTGCCGGATCAAGCGGCAGTTCCAGCCCCTCGACATCACGGGCCAGACTGCCGGTGGCGGTTACAAAGCGCAGGCTGCGGCCATTTTTAGTGGTCATCAGGACATTAACCCGCTCATATCCCAGCACATCATGCAGACCTTCGGCGCAGAGCAGTAACACCTCCTCAAGATTCAGCGAAGTCTGGATTTTACTACTGATCTGATGGAAGTTTTTGACGTTGCTGTCCAGCACCTTGAAGCGGTTTTCAAAGACCTCTTTCTGGGAGGCCACTTCCTGATGCAGTTCATCCAGCTCATGGGCGCGCTGTTGCAGCTCGTCCCCGGTTCTACCGATCAAGAAACCGACCGTGCCCAGTACAAATGAGGTGCCGACCCCCATATACAGATACAGCATGCGGTGTTCAGCATCCTTTACAATATCTCCCAACAGCTGTTCAAAGAGAGATTGGCCAGGATCATTAAACAATATCAGACGCAACAGCAACCAGCCCAGCGGTGCCCCAACCCCAAGAAAAAAGCCAAATATGGAGTACGTCTTACAATGACTACAACGGCTCATGACACCCCCAGGCAATCAGACCCCAGACGAGATTTTCTCTTCAATATTGGTAAATATCTCATCCATAACCTTCTCTGCATCTGCCATGTTATAGGAGATGATGTTACGCAGATGAGTATAGGAATCCAGGTCGATCTTCTCAAAATGAAAACCGATACCATCATCGGTAATTCTGCAGACCCGCCCCTGAAAGGCAACCGCAACTTCCGGATCAGTCCCTTCCAGGGTAATCACCAGATCTGCCGCTTCACCTTCCGGTAGCCGTTCAGCGGTCTCCAAAAACAGCCCGTTCATGGAAAGGTTACTGACCTTGCCCTGAAAGCTGCGACCACCAACCGTGGCGGTCGCAGTGACATGGAATGGGACACGGGAGAATTTTCTGGTACTCATGGCGATCACCTCATACTTGGTTTGACAATTTCAAATCAAGGATGAAATCAAGGCGACGAGGAGTACGACGACGCAGGCGTACACGGTAGTACGTTGAGGAGTCGACGACGAGCCAACGCAGATAGCGCCTTGAGTTGGAATTGTCACTAAGCCTTACCGGCAGATCCCAATACTGTCTCGTTCTTATGCTTAATCAGTTTAACCAGCTCGTTACGAGCCGCCCCCAGATATTTGCGGGGATCAAACTCTTTGGGATCCTTGCCAAAGTATTCCCGCACCTTGGCGGTGACTGCCAGACGACCGTCGGAATCGATATTGATCTTGCAGACCGCACTTGCTGCGGCCTGACGCAGTTGCTCCTCCGGCACACCAACAGCGCCTTCCATCTTGCCACCATACTGGTTGATCAGCTCCACATACTCCTGTACCACTGAAGAGGCACCGTGCAGCACAATCGGGAAGCCGGGCAGCCGTTTTTCGCACTCGGCCAGGATATCAAACCGCAGCGGCGGCACCGGCTGACCGGCCTTGAACTTGTAGGCGCCATGGCTGGTGCCGATGGAGATAGCCAGGGAGTCCACCCCAGTCTTCTTGACAAAGTCCTCCACCTCTTCCGGCTTGGTGTAGGTGGAATGTTCGGCAGAGACCTCATCCTCAATCCCGGCCAGCACCCCCAGTTCACCTTCAACAGAAACATTAAATTGATGGGCGTACTCAACCACCTTCTTGCAAAGCGCCACGTTTTCTTCATAGGGCAGGTGGGAGCCATCGATCATGACTGACGAGAAACCGCTGTCCACGCAGGATTTGCACAGCTCAAAGGAATCACCATGGTCAAGGTGGAGACAGATCGGAATAGTCGAGCCGATTTCACGGGCCATCTGCACTGCCCCCATGGCCATATAGCGCAGCATGGTCTCGTTGGCGTAACTACGGGCCCCTTTGGAAACCTGAATAATCACCGGAGAATTGGTTTCAGCGCATGCCACCACAATTGCCTGAAGCTGTTCCAGATTATTGAAGTTGTAGGCCGGAATGGCATATTTACCTGCCATTGCCTTGGCAAACATCTCTTTGGTGTTGACCAGACCAAGCTCGCTGTAATGTACCTGTTTCTTCTCCATGGTTTCCTCCTGGCGGATGTGTGATATGAAAGGTATGTAACCTTGCAAATACGTGGGAAAGAGTGTTTATATGTACCACTGAACCCCCTGCATGGCAAGGGTGATCCCAGAAAAAACCACCGGAGTATCTGATCGTAATGGCCCGCACGATTCCGTTTGAACCTTCATTATTAGAGACCCACTGTATTATTGATGCCCGCACACCGCTGGAATTTGCAGAAGACCACCTGCCCGGCGCCATCAATGTGCCGATTCTGACCGATGCCGAACGGGTAGAGATCGGCACCCTCTACAAGCAACAGGGACCGCAGCCTGCTCGTATCCGTGGCCTGGAACTGACCTGCCACCGCTTTCCCGCCATTGTTGCCACCATTTCTGAAGCAGCTCAGGGTCGGCCTGTTCTAGTCTACTGTTGGCGGGGCGGCCTGCGCAGTGAATCGATTGCCATGCTGCTGGAGATGACCGGCTACCCGGTGGTCAAGCTGGTTGGCGGCTATAAAGCGTTCCGTAGCGTCGTTACCTCTTTTTTCGAATCAGTCAGCCTACCGGTCCAGTTGGTGGTACTACACGGCATGACCGGATCAGGCAAGACAGAATTTCTGCAACAGTTGCCGCAGGAACGGTACACGACCATTGATCTGGAAGGGCTGGCCAGACACCGCGGCTCAGCCTTTGGCTCGCTGGGACTGGGGGAACAACCGCCCCAGAAACGGTTTGAGACCCTGCTCTGGGATGCCTTCCGCAAAGCGCCAACGGATAGACCGATTGTGGTGGAGGGGGAAAGCAAACGGATCGGCCGGGTGAACCTGCCATGGGACCTGCACGAGGTCATGGCAGCCAGCACCAAGGTCTGGTGTACTGTTTCGGTGGCAACCAGGGTCCAGCGCCTGTCTGCCGAATACGCGAAGGAAGAATACCGCCAGCCGATGGCAGAGGCGTTGGAGCGGATCAAGAAAAAGTTGGGAGGAGATCAGTACACAGAGCTGCAGCGCAAACTTGCAGCCTGGGATATTCCGGGGGTGGCCCAGGATCTGATTGAGCAGTACTACGACAAGCTCTATTACCGGGTCAGAAAATGGGAACCGCAAGGGACCATCAGCCTGGAGGATTATGCAACGGCCGAAAAGGAACTGGCGGCCATCTGCGGTATCTGACAACAAACCGCGCTGCAGGAGAACAAACTCATCTATGCCAATCAAATGCTCGCAATGGGCGGCTATTTTGCTGGCCACCGGTATACTGCTGTTTTCTTCCAGCCGTCAGGTTCTGGCGGTACCGGTTAAGATCGATGCCTGGGTTAACGTCCCCTACGCCATTCAGTACGGTTTTGGCTCCTACAGCATCGGGGGCATCACAACCAGCACCTACCGTGTGCCATTAACCCGCTGTTTTCCTGTAGGGACAGATGAAAACAACCTCACCCTGAAGTTTACCGGCTACCTCGGCTACACCCATGTTGACTTTGAAACCTACCTGCTGGGCCCCAAACTGGAGATAAACCAGGATTATGTCTTTGCCTTACCGCAGTTGGAACTCCTGATCCCTCTGGAATCAGGGCTGATACTGAAGCCGTACATTTCACTGGGTGGTGGGTATGCCTTTAACGGGCAGGCACGCTTTGGCACGCTGAGTGTCTCTTCAAAAGACAGCTACGACATGCTGTATGCAGCGGGCCTGGGGATGCAGTATGAACGGCAGCTTAATCAGTACACGCTCTACCTGGGCAGCAAACTGGGCTGGGCCGGGGAGGAGGCATTTGATGAAAGCGATGATCAAAACTTTGGAACGTTTCAGACTGGATTGGAAGTAAGAAGGCCACTTGGTATTACGCTGGGTGATAAAAAACCTGATCTTGCCGCTTCATTTATCTACTACCGTTTTTTCCCGGCCGCAGCATTCAGCATGCAGACCGAAGCCCCTCTGAAAATAGAGAACCAGTATGAGTTTGGACTTACGCTGGGCCTGGCAAAACCAAGTAAACTGTGGTTTCTCACCGACCCGCGCATTGGCGCCAGCTATCGTTTTGGTGACGGACTGACCGGATTTCGCTTAAACCTTGGGTTTCCTTTCTAGCCAAGAGCCAGGATCTTGGGACTGAGCCCAATGTAGCAGCTCTCCAGGCGATACTCCAACCAGTTCCGCCGGGACCGTCAGCCCAAGAAACTGCAAACTCCATCTCAGCAGTTCAGACTCTTTACCCGTCACCCGTCCATCAGCCAGCGAAACCGTATTATTCCGCTTGCTCAACTTGCCACCATCCGGTCCGGTTACCAGCGGCAGGTGGCAATAGGCCGGTAACGACCAGCCCAGTAGCTGATGCAGCAGCACCTGACGTGGGGTTGAATCCAGCAGGTCATCCCCCCGCACCACCTGATTGACGCCAGTCAGATGGTCGTCCACCACCACCGCCAGTTGATAAGCAAAAAAACCCTCCGCCCGTTTGACTACAAAATCACCTGTTCGATCCAGCTCCGTAGCTATCCTGCCGTGGCGCAGATCATCAAAGGCAATCAGCACCCCATCGGTACGCAGCCGCCAGGCCCTGGGGTCACGTCCAGCCGCCAAACCATTGCGGCAGGTACCGGGATAGGGGATCTCCTCTCCGGGATGAGGGGCCGAAGCGCTACGGGCGATCTCGGCCCGGCTGCAGCCGCACGGATAGACAGCCCCCAGTTTCTGTAACTGCTCAAAAGCCTCAGCGTAGGCAGCTCCATTGTCGCTTTGTCGTGTAATCTTGCCATCCCAGAAAAGCTCAAAACGTTCCAGAGTCCGCAGGATGTCATCCTCAAACTCCTGCCGGCAACGGGGACCATCCAGATCATCAATCCGCAGCAGCCACTGACCACCAACAGATTTTGCCATCAGCCAGCTGCCCACCGCAGCCACCAGAGAACCGGCATGCAGCGGCCCGGTGGGGGATGGTGCAAAACGGCCGATGAACGCTGAAGTTATAATGGAGTCCATAGACAACGCGGTCCGTTAGTACAAAAAACCAAACAACCACAACGGCAGCTTGTTTTTAAAGCCAACTTCAATATCATCCGCCACAACAAATGCATTCTCCAGATCACGTATCTGCCTGAATGACTTACCCTTGCCCCCAACCTCAAACGTGTAGTGTGATTGGAAAACAAAATCGCCCTGACTAGAAAGCTCAACACTGGTATCCATAAGGCTGGAATGCGTGGCAGCAGAATTCCTAAGCTGGTTGACCAAAAACAGTTCCCGCAAGGTGCCGGTATTTACCTGATCCGTGATGGCATACATCAGGTTGCTGTTTTCCAGCAGGATCTTTTCAGGCTTGGTCAACACCTGATAACCACGTCCCTGGGAGCGGACCAGATTCAGGAGTCTGGCGTCCTGTAGCCGCTCAAGATATTCGTACAATCGTGGACGTGAAATATCCGTTGCCTCAGCCAGCTTGGCAATATTGGGTACAAACGGCACACCGGTTGCCAACAGATAGAGCAACTTTTTAAGCTTTGAGATCTGGCGCGACTCAATCCGGTTCACACAGGGAAGATCAACCTCCAGTATATGATTGATGACCTCTCGTACCTTTTGAATATAAAAAGTTTCTCCTTCCAGAAAGAAGGGGTAGCAACCGCCCTGCAGATAGTCCCGAAACAGGCGCAATGGTTTGATGGCCATACTAATTTCGGTTGCAATCTGCTGATGATCTGTAAGGAGCTCTGCGAGGGAGTGTGGTTGATAGGAACTATTAGTGGTGAAGTTGTAATATTCACGCAATGACAGGCTATGCAATTGGAAGATAATGGCCCGGCGGGAAAGATCACCCTTTTGTTGAGCAATCTGAAGCAGGCTTGAACCGGTAAAAACGACCTTCAGGTCAGGCAGGGAATCATAGATGGCCTTGATATGCAGTGACCAGTCCGGGTACTTATGAATCTCATCAACCAGCAGCAGCTCTCCTCCCAACTGATGAAACTCACGAGCAAACTGAAAAAGGTCATGGGCCTGGAAAAACGGGCTATCCACTGAAATGTATAACGCCTTGTCACTGTCCCGATACTGTTCCTTAACATACTGAAGCAGCAGGGTGGTCTTGCCGGTACCCCGTGCGCCAAGAATGCCGATACAGCGCTCGTTCCAGTCGATCCGGTTATAAAGATAGCGTTTAGTCGGGCTAACCGCCTGCAAGAGACGCTGCTGTTCTTTGAGAAGTGTTTCCACAATGACTCCGCATTTCGTAAATTTCATTTTACAAAATACAGACGAAAATGCAATTTTTAATTTACTCAATCAGAGAACAGCATCCACAATCAGCTCTCTGGCCAATGCCAGCTCCTCATCCTTTGAAGCGATTAAACCATCCAGCCGCGCTGCCAGCAGCCGTTCCTTGAGGCTGCGGATGGCAGGCCCCCGCGGCACCCCCAGTGTCTGCAACTCCGTCCCGCTTACCAGTGCTTTCACATCGGCAAGTCGAGTCAGATAGTGAGAGACCAGCCGCCGCAGCTCTTCCTGACCACTGCGGGCCAGTCCGTACAGCAACAGTTCGAGCGGCATGCCATGCAGCAAGGTGTAAAGCTGGCTGTTGGAGATCTCCTGTCCCCGTCCCAGCGCTTGTCGCAGGTGCTGCAGCCGTTTCAAGGCGTTGTGACGATGACCAAAGACCCGCTCCATCAAGCGTTCCGGCATCATCAACCGCTGGCAGACCTCCAGATACTGGGGAGAATCAAGGCGGTCCATCAGTGCCAGGAACCAGACCGTCCAAGGTTCCAGCGGCGTGTCCAGATAGAGCAGCTGGTACCAGGCCAGCACCCGCTCCAGTTCAGCAAACAGTTGTTCACTGTCTGGCCCAAAGCGCAGACTGCTATGGATACAGGGCAACAGCCCCAGCTGGGCCATCCGCTTAACCGCCAGTACCGGCTCCTGCTCTTTCAGTATCTGGATCAGCTCTCCCATTAAACGCTTGCCGCCCACCCGCTCAACCAGTCCGGCCCGCACCGCAGAACGCAGCAGACCTTCAGTGTGGGGATCAAGCTGGAAACCCAGCCGCTGTTCAAAGCGGATCGCCCGGAAGGCTCGGGTCGGATCTTCCACAAAGGAAAGATTATGCAGCACCCGCACGGTCTTTTCCTGCAGGTCCTTCTGTCCGCCAAAGAAATCAAGCAGGATACCGAAACGATCGTGGTTCAGACAGAGCGCCAGGGTATTGATGGTAAAATCACGGCGGTAGAGATCATGGCGCAGCGAGGCACGCTCCACCGTGGGCAGCACGCCGGGTGAATCGTAATATTCCAACCGGGTACTGGCCACATCCAGCTTGCGCCCATCAGGAAAGACCACTACAGCGGTACCAAAGGCCTGATGGGGCCGTACCCGGCAACCATGCTGCTCACCAAAGGTCTCGGCAAAGAAGATGCCGTCCCCCTCCACCGTAATATCAAGATCCAGGTTAGGAAGATCCAGCAGCAGGTCACGTACAAAACCGCCCACCGCATGCACCGCAACCCCCTGTGCATCACCGCTTGTACCTAATAGCTCCAGTAGTTGCACTGAATTTGCAGGTAGCCGCCTTCTGAGCAGTAGAGCCATATTCCGCTGTTTTGGTTCAGGTGAAAGCCGTTCAAGATCGTAGAGGGTCTCCCCATCTCCGCTGCTGCCATGCAGATGACGTAACAGATCCGTACGGGTCACCACCCCCACCAGCTGTTCTTCCGCAAAGACCGGCACAAAACGACGGTCGCCTCCCACCATATGGTCCATCACCGTTGCCAGCGGGGTATCCGGCGTTGCCCGCATCACCGAGGTATGCATCACCTCGGTTACCGGTCGATCACCCAAACCATGGTAGAGGGTCTTTTCTGCCACCTTGCGGGTGATGATCCCCAACAGCTGTTCGCCCTGCAACACCGGCATGGCGCTGTAGTTGTAGCGCACCAGTTGATCACGGGCCCCCAGCACGGTGGTTTCTGCGGTCAGACTGCGGACCGGTGACGACATGATCTGTCCCACGGTCTTGCGGGGATGCACTATCAGCAGCAGATTACGCTCCAACCGTTCCAACACAGCAGACAGCGTTTCCCCTTTAACCGTTGCCGAGGCAGCCGAGGCATGGCCGCCACCACCAAAAAGGCGCAGCAGTTCCCCCACATCCACCTCAGGCACCCGGCTGCGGGCCACCAGATAGATCCGGTCTGCCATGGCCACCACCAGCACCAGCAGATCCAGGTTTTCCATATCCCGCATCATATGGGCCAGACCGGCAATATCCCCCACATACCAGGGTCGGCTGGCATGGGCCACCGACAGCCGTACCCCGCTGACCTCACTGGTCTTCAGACTGGCCAGCAGGTCATGCAGCAGTTCCACCTGTGGCGTGGTCAGTTCCGGCGACAGGATCTCATCGGCAAGGTGCAACCGAGCCCCCCGCTCCAACAACCAGGCAGCAGCGCGATAATCCTCTGGTGTCGTGGTGGGGAATAACAAACGCCCGGTGTCCTCATGAATGCCTAACAGCAATAGCGTTGCTTCTGCAGGGGTTGGTTCAATGCCACGTTCCCGCAGCAGTTCAGTCATGATGGTGCTGGTGGCGCCAACAGGACGGACCATGCCGTCTGATGCGATAATGCTGTCAGGCGTGGCGGGATGATGATCGTAGAGGTGGACTGTCAGGCCAGGGCGCTCAAGCAACTCGGCAAAACGGCCAATACGGGAGGGTTGCTGGCAATCTACAATGATCAGACGGGTGATGCTGGAGAGCTCAACATCCTTGGAACGGACAAGCGGCGGGAGCAGATCAGCATGACGGGCAGAGAAATCGCGCAGGTTTTTTTCCTGGGAACCGGGAAAAGAAAGTTGGGCTCCCGGATACAGCCGTGCAGCAGCAGTCAGGGAGCCCAGACAGTCAAAATCAGCATTCAGATGTGAGATTACCAGATCCATTGGATCACTTTCCGGCTACTCGTCCTTGTCACATGTACGATGATAAGCAGGCAGCGAGGAGGCGGCGACGCAGGCGTACTCAACAGTACGTTGAGGAGACGACGACGAAGCCAACGAACTTAGCGCGTACATGCGGCCAAGGACGACTCCCAACGCCAGGCATCTTCCACAATGGTTTGCAGATTATCGTAGCGTGGACGCCAATCGGTCAGCTGCCTGATCTTCTCTGCCCGGGCGATCAGACAGGCCGGATCACCGGGGCGACGGCCCTCTTCAACCACCTTGAAATCAACGCCGCTGACCTGTTTGACCATGGCCATCACCTCCCGCACACTGCTGCCCTGACCATAGCCAACATTGATGGCAGTGGACTCGCCCCCCTTATCCAGATAGCCAAGGGCTGCCAGGTGGGCTGCTGCCAGGTCTTCAATATGGATATAGTCACGGATACCGGTGCCGTCCGGCGTGGGGTAGTCCGTGCCGTAGATGGCTGCCTGCTGACGCTGACCAAGGGCGGTCTGGCAGGCGATCTTGATCAGGTGGGTTGCCTCCGGGGTACGCTGACCAATCCGGGCCTGCGGATCAGCACCGGCCACATTGAAGTAGCGCAGGGCCACATACTTGAGACCGTGGGCGGCAGCGGTATCTCGCAGCATCCATTCACTCATTAACTTGGAAGTGCCATAGGGGTTGATCGGCGCCAGCAGGGTTTCTTCCGAGGCACTGCCACCTTCAGGAAAACCGTAGACCGCAGCGGTGCTGGAGAAGATAAAGCGTTCAACCCCGAACTTCACACACGCTTCCAGCAGCCCCAAGGTATTGCGGGTATTATTACCGTAATACTTGAGCGGCAGCGAGACCGATTCCGGCGCCACAATAGCGGCAGCAAAATGCAGTACCGTCTTGAACTTATGTTTTTGAAAGGCCGCTTCCAGGGCTGCATGATCAGCCAACTCTGCCTGAATCAGCTCTTCACCATGCAGTAGGGCATCCCTGAAACCGGTGGAAAGGTTGTCATAAACCACCACGGAATGTCCTGCCTCAGAAAGCTGCCGCACCACATGGCTACCAATATAGCCACATCCACCAGTTACCAGAATTTTGTCTGACATAGTTTGTCCTATAGATAGCGTTGGATTGCCTGCATTGATCGTTCTAAGCGCTCACGACTGTGGGCCTCAAGGGTCCAGACCGCCTGGGGTGCGTATTGCTTCAGCAGGTCGGTAACTTTTTGAAAATCAATTTCCCCTTCACCAACCGGCAGGTGTTCATCAGCCACGCCATGATTGTCGTGCAGGTGGCTTTCAATAATAAAGCTGCCCAGGGCAGCAAACCACTCTTCCAGCGACACGGTACAAAACATGTTGAAATGCCCACTGTCAAAACAGTGTCCAAAGAGGGTTCTATCAAGCTGTTTCAATACTTGCAGCAGGGTCGAAGGCTCCTCTTCAAAGATGTTCTCAAGGGCCACCTTACAGCCTGCCTGCCGGATACGGGACAGTTGCTGCTGCCAGAAGGCAACGGTGTTGGCAGTCCAGATCTCAACGGCAGAACCATAGGAAAGTCGGCTATAACCGGGATGAAACACCACCACCCGCGCTTGCAGCATTTCTGCGCAATCCAGGGTCTGCTCAACCCGCTGTCGGGTGGTCTCACGCACTGCCCGGTCAACCGACCCGGGGTTCAGATCCATGAAGGTTGCATGGATGGTACAGGAAAGACCATGGCTGACCAGATCATCAGCCAAAGCCTGCACCTCTGCCTTGTCTAAGGTATCCAGTGAATCAGCCGGAAGGTACAGCTCCGGATTGATCCGTTCCTCCAACAGGTATGCGCGATGTTCTGCCAGACGTGGCCAGGGAATATGGGCGCAGAGCAGACTAGGCATGGACAGCTTCTCCCTTCTTCCGTCGGGCGCTATGGCCTGGTTCTATCCTGCGTTTGACCAGTTCTTCAAGTTTATCAACTGATTGCGGGTCACCCAGCACAATCAGGGTATCTCCCTCATCAATGGCTGCCTGAGGATTAGGGTTAAAGACCATGTGGCCGTGGGATTTTTTGATGCCGACAATAATAACACCGGTTTCCTTACGGAAGCCGGTGCTTACCAGGGTATGACCGGCAAACTCTGAATCATGGGGGATGCTGATCTCCTCCATCTGTAGATCAAGGTGTTCACTGGCAGTGGCGATCTCGATAAAATCAACCACGTTGGGACGCAGGATGGATTGGGCCATCCGCATACCGCCAATGGCATAGGGTGAAACCACCTTGTTGGCTCCGGCCCGCTTCAGCTTCAGCTCGGTTCCTTCTTCACCGGAGCGGGCCAGGATATGCAGATCCGGGTTCAGCCCACGGGCGGTCAGGGTAATATAGACGTTCTCCGAATCCGAGGTAACCACCGACACCAGGCCGGTTGCCCGCTGAATACCGGCCCGGACCAGGGTCTCATCAAGGGTGGCATCCCCCTTCATCCAGAGGTACCGATTATCTTCAATCCGCTCCACCACATCGGTATTGCGTTCTACAATCACAAACGGGACGTCATTGGCAGCAAGCTCACGGCAGATCATGGAGCCGATCCGGCCAAAACCACAGATGATGTAATGATCCTTGAGGGCATCTATCCTTTTTTCCACCTTTTTCCTCCCGATGATCCGCTGAATCTGGCCTTCAAACATCAACTGGGCCACGCTGCTGACCAGGTAGCCCAGGGTACCAACTCCGAACACAATCAGAAGCATGGTAAACAGCTTGCCGTGGTCGGTCAGATCATGAACCTCTTTAAATCCGACAGTAGCCAGCGTAATAATGGTCATGTAGAGCGCATCCAGCAGGCTCCAGCCCTCAATAACTGTATAGCCACTGGCCCCCATGGTCAGTAGCAGCAGCAGTATGCCAATCGATATTTTAAGCCGTCGGACCGGATCCATGCACAAACCTCTATCGTGATTCAGATGCAGCACCCTACTACCTGAACTATCAAAATTCAAGCGACTTTGGTGTAACTATCCCTATAACAAACCAGTTTTACAAGCAGAACCCATGAAAAATGGAATCGATTCAATTGACAATCAGTGCATACTGTATACAATACTACCATAACCTTTGGGAGCTGCCACCGGATACCATGAAAAGATTAAAAGAAAAGCACCTGACTCTGCGGGAAAAGATCCTTGAAACCATCCGTGACGCCATTATCTCCGGCACCATAAAATCAGGTAGCCGCGTATCAGAACCTGATCTTGCCGAGCGGTTCGGTATCAGTCGCACCCCGATCCGGGAGGCATTCCGACAGCTTGAGTCTGAAGGCTATCTTACCGTCATACCACGTAAGGGTGCGGTGGTCAGTGCCTTCACCCCAAAGGATGTTGAGGAGTTTTACGCCATCAAAAGTATTCTGGAGGGGTATGCTGCCCGGCTGGCCTGCACCAAGCTGAGCACCAAGGAGATTGAGCGGCTTCAGACCATTAATGAGCGCCTGTCAGAACTGTGTGAACATGCTGATATCAAACAGTTCTTCAAGGTACATAATGATTTTCACGATCTCTTCATCAAGGCGGCTGACAACGATAAACTGCGGGAGATGATCAACCTGTTGGTGACCCGTTTCCAGAGACTGCGCCTGATGTCCCTTTCACAACCGGGACGGATGGCGGTTTCCGTACAGGAGCACACCAAAATTATCACCGCCTTCCGCGAACGCAACTGCGAAGCTGCCGAACTGCTGGTACGCAAAAATGCCGAGTACGGCGGCAAGGTACTGCTGGACGAAACCGCCTGCCAGCCAGGCGAGGCAATGGATCTCTAGGGGGCTGCCATGAGCGGACTACCACAGGATACCAGGCGCAAGCTCCCCAAAATGGACAAGGTGTTGTCCTGGCCCGAAATCACTTCGCTACGGTCACTTACCAGCCATGTAGGTCTTAAGCAGGCGGTGCGTAATGTGCTTGATCAGCTGCGCACAACACTTGCCACCAACCCGACCATTGAACTTACCCCTACCGCCATCAGCCATCTGGTACGCAACCAGATTCGTATCGCAGAGACCCCCAGCCTGCGCAAGGTGATTAACGGTAGTGGTGTGGTGGTGCATACCAACCTGGGCCGCTCGCCACTGGCCCATGCAGCAGAAGCAGCATTGCGCGATACCGCCTGGGGCTACAGCAACCTTGAATTTGATCTGGAGCAGGGAGAACGGGGCGAGCGCTACAGCCATGTTGAAAACCTGATCTGCGAACTGACCGGTGCTGAGGCTGCTCTGGTGGTCAACAACAATGCCGCAGCGGTGATGCTGGCACTTTCAAGTCTGGCGGCAGGACAGGAAGTGATCGTCTCCCGCGGAGAGCTGGTTGAGATTGGTGGTTCCTTTCGGATTCCCGATGTCATGCGCCAGAGTGGCGCGACATTGGTTGAGGTTGGTACCACTAATCGGACCCACCCCCGTGACTATATCGGTGCAATCAGCGAACAGACTGCATTGATGCTGAAGGTTCATACCAGCAACTTTGCCGTGGTCGGCTTCACTGCAGAGGTACCTACCGAGACCCTGGTACGGATCAGCCAGGAAGTAAGCATCCCCACCATGGTGGATGCCGGAAGCGGCTGTCTGATTGATCTTAGCCGCTTTGGCATCAGTGGCGAAGCTACGGTCCAACAGCACCTGCAGGCCGGAGCCGACATCGTCACCTTCAGTGGCGATAAACTGCTGGGTGGGCCGCAGGCAGGCCTGATTGTAGGGCGCCGTGACCTGGTTGAGAAGATGAAACGACACCAGCTTTTGCGGGCATTACGGATTGATAAGCTGACCCTGGCTGCTCTTGAGGCGACCCTGCGACTGTATCGGGACGAGCAGGTGGCACTGACTGAAATTCCAACTCTGCGCATGCTGACCATGCCGCAGGATGCAATCTCCGGCCAGGCACGCCGGATGCTGCGTCGCTTGCGCGCCCTCCTGCCCCCACAGTTTACCCTGACCCTGCAGGATGGTTTCTCAAGTCCGGGGGGCGGCACCTTCCCTCTCCTACAGCTCCCCAGCCGCTTAATCGAGATCGCGGCTAACGGAGTTCCCCCCAAACGCCTTGAAGAACTGTTGCGCAGTACCACCCCTCCGGTGGTTGGACGGCTCCAGAAAGACCGTTTTCTGCTGGATGTGCGCACCCTGACTGACGACGAGATTCCACTGCTTGCCTCGGCCCTTATCCAGGCCCTTGAGATGATCCCATGAGCCAGCCACAAGCCTTTGCCCTGATACCTGCCGCAGGAATGGGAAAGCGGATGGGGGCCTCCATGAACAAGCAATATCTGCAGCTGGGAGGCAAACCGATTGTCGCCCGCACCCTGCAGGTATTCCAGGACAGCCCGCTGATCAGCGGCATCATACTGGTCATTCCTGAAGACGAGATCCCCTACTGCCGTCGTGAAGTTGTAGAGAAATATCATCTATCCAAGGTATTGGATGTGGTGGCTGGCGGTTCAGAACGCCAGCACTCGGTTATGAACGGGCTGCAGGCTTTGCAAAATTATGCAGCAGCTGATGATATTATCCTGATCCATGACGGTGTTCGGCCCTTTATTGATGAAAGTATCCTGCAGCAATCCATCAATCTGGCCAGTACAGGAGCCGGAGCCCTGGTTGCGGTTCAGAGTAAAGACACCATCAAGGTGGTACACGATGGTACTGTCATCTCAACACCGGACCGTTCCACCCTCTGGCAGGCCCAGACGCCCCAGAGTTTCAGGTTTGGGCAAATCCTGCAGGCACACCACCGTGCAGTGCAGGACAGCTTTCTCGGCACCGATGACTGCTCGTTGTTTGAACGGGACGGTGAACCGGTTAAGATCATTACCGGCAGCTACCGGAACATCAAGATTACCACCCCGGAAGATCTGGTGCTTGCCGAGGCCTTTCTAAGTCAGTCGCAGTCAGGCGGAGGTGAATCATAGTATGGGTACAAAACAGATTCTCATCGTTTCTAACGGTACCACCGCAGCCCAACTGGCATATCAGTTACTCGCAACAACGGCCTATCAGTTGCACCAGGCGGCAGACTGCGAAGAAGCCCGCAGTACCATTAAACATCAGCGACTGGACGTCATCCTACTTGGTTCTCCCCCCCATCAACACTGCCTGCCATCATTGGAACACCTGCAGGAATCAGGTAATGATCCGGCGGTCATCGCCCTGCTGGATGCCAATGAGCAGGAACGTTATCTGGATTGTCACAAGCAGGGCGCCCTGGATTGCCTGATGGCTCCATTCGGCGTTGAACGGCTGGTAAAAAGCATAGAACGTTGCCTGGCGATCAAATCCCTTGAGCGGGAAAAACGTGATTTCATCTCCATGCTTTCCCATGATCTGAAAAATCCACTCACTGCGGCGATCGGCTCAATTGATCTGGTGAGAGAAAAACGGCTGGGCCCACTTAATCGTGAACAGGCCAGCTACTTGCTTTCAGCTATTGAGAGCTGCAATGAAGTCGTAGCCATGATCGACAATCTGCTGGATATCCATCGGCTTGAGGCCGGCAAACTGATCTTTCACAAGGCGCCGGTCAACCTGTCAGAGCTGGCACAGCAGGTTATTGCCGGGTTTCGCGGCATGATCAAACATGCCCAGATTCAGTTACATCTCCAACTGGAAGAAGATCTGCCACTGCTGGATCTGGATAAAAACAAATTTTCACGGGTGCTGGCTAACCTGCTTGCAAATGCGGTAAAGTTTACCCCCTGCGGTGGAGAAATCAGCGTACGTTGTTATTGTGGCGTATCAGCCGACTCTGACGTGGCGGTGATACTAAGCGTTTCAGATACCGGCAACGGTATTGCAACGGTTGAACTGCCGACCATTTTTGACCGCTTTGTCCAGGCCCGCAACCAGACGGGACGGGGGAGTGGAGGTAGCGGACTTGGTCTGGCATTTTGCAAGATGGTCACTGAGGCACATGACGGCACTATCACCGCAGAAAGCCGGGAAGGCGTTGGCAGTGAATTCACCATTACTCTGCCACTACCTGAAGAATAACGGAGGTTTTGTATGATTCAACGGTTCCTGTTTACCCTGTTCCTGCTGACAAGCCTGCTTGTTTCAGGCACCGCCTCTGCTTCAACGATTGACCTGAGCAAAGCGCTGGTAATTGGTAATGGCCCCCAAAAGGTGATTGAGTTTACTGATCCAGATTGTCCCTTCTGCCGCAAGGCAGCGGCCTATTTCCATAACCGCCGGGATGTCACCCGCTATGTTTTTTTCAACCCGCTGGCAATGCACCCCAATGCACGCAAAAAAGTGCAGTATATTCTGTCCAGTCCGGAAAAAACCCGCTTATATCATGAGGTCATGTCCGGCATGATTGACCGGATGGATGCCCAAAATCTGCCGGTTACCGCAGCAGGGATAAAGCAGCAGGAAGAGCAGCAGGCAATTGCCCACAAGGCTGGCATTGACTCAACACCCACGTTTATGATTATGGGACGAATTATTGAGGGGTTTGATCTGAAGAAGATTGAAGAACTGCTGGGGAAGCCATAAACCCACAGGTCAATATTTCTCCCAAAATCCCGATACGCTTTTAAGAACTTTTGACGAGCTACAAAGATTTCACCCCAGAACCAATTTTCTCAAATGGGTAGGTAAACGTGTCCACTGCTCACGAAGATTTCTGGTCCAGAACATTGTTCAAGTTGCGACTGTACGAAGCCTCCGGCAATGCGTTCCAGAAGCTATTCAATTCTGTTATGCAATACGCCCTACCAGGATTCCAGTCCGTAACACCATGGGGGAACTGGGGTGATGGCGGTAATGATGGCTGGTGCCCGCACGATAACCGCTACTTTCAGGTATACGGGCCGGAAGCAACGACGGAGTTGAACGTCGTGCAGGCCGCTACAAAATCCGTTGACGATTTCGCAAAGTTGAAGGGGAAATGGCCGGGTATCGAGCGATACCATTTTGTCTGCAATGATCGTTATTGCGGCATGCCAGCCCCCATTGGCAGCATACTCATAGAGCTGGCAAAGCAGGAAAAACTGCTTGAAGCAACGCCGTTCTCGTCTGCTGACCTGACGGGCCGGTTCATGAATTTGCAGCCATCGGAGAAAATGGAAATCGTTTACGGCATACCTTCTGAATTGCCGGACTTTATAGATCCAAACGCTGTCAGCGAACTACTGACGTATCTTGCTGATAGCGACAGTGTACCACCGTCCCTGCTTGCAAACACAAGTCCCGATTTCCATGCAAAGATAGCCTTGAACGGCATAACATCACCAGTGACGGACTACCTTAGTTTCTATTTCTATCAAGTGTCTGATGTAGATAGATTTTTTAGTGCCAGAGATTCCGGTTTGGCTCAAAAAATCGCTCTTGAAATTACTGCACTTTATCAACAGAGCAAAGCGGTAATCCCAGAGGCCACCGAAGCCCCGAATGAGCGCTATATTTGGCTGATTGAACAACTCATCCCTTCATCGGTGCCACGCCATCCCCACACCATGAAAGCCTATCGCCAGGCAGCCCAGGTTATTATTGCCAAGTACTTCGAAACATGTGACGCCTATGAGCATCCGAACAGCTTTACTTCCGCATAAACATGTCCGTTTCAGTGACTCGCTGATCGGCCTGTCCGGTTATCTGCGCCGCCTGCTGGCAGAACCGCACACCTTGGACGAACTCTGGACACAGCTTGACCGTGACGCCTCCGGCTGGCAATCCCGCCCGTCGTTTACACATCTGGTGCTTGCAGTCGATCTGCTGTATGCTATTGGCGAAGTGCAACTGGTGGGAGACGGGCGCATCAGCCTGAACAGGTAATATGAAACTCATCGAACTTTCGGCAAATCAGAAGTCCTTCAAGACGATCCGCTTCAATCCGAACGGGTTGACGCTAATTGTCGGGGATAGCTCCCATGATCGTAAGGAGGGAAGCAGCAACGGCGTCGGCAAAACCCTGGCGCTGAAGCTGGTGCACCATTGCCTTGGTGCAAATCTGGATACCAAGCTGAAAGTAGCGGTTCCTGACTGGATATTTTCGCTGGAGTTCAGCATCAACGGCGTGGATCATCTAATTGAGCGGAGCGCGGACGGTAAAAAACTAGTGCTTGATGAAAGGGCGATCCAACCGGGAAAACTCCGGGATTGGCTAAATGCCTCCGGCGTATTTCGCCTCGACCCGGAGTTACCTGGACTTAGCTTCCGGTCGCTTCTTACCCGCTTTGGCCGTCGCCACCTCAAAGATTGTATTGATCCGATAGTCACGTCACAGGAATCTGATTTTGACGGCCTGCTGCGCAGTCTGTACTTGCTGGGGGCGGAATGCCGCCTAGTAGTCGACAAGAAAACGTACAAAAACAGAATCGACGAACTAAAAAAGAACCTGAAGAGCTGGAGCACCGATCAGGTATTGCGCGACATGTTCCGTGCCGGCAACCAGCCCAAGGTGCGTGCCGACTGGCTTGACAAGGAAATCCCCCGTCTTAAAGCCGACCTCGCCCGGTTCAGGGTGGCCGAAGATTACCGTGCCATTGAATCCGAGGCGGGTGAGCTGACAGGTAATTTGAGAGAGCTTGAAAAACAGCTTGCCATTCTAAAGTTCCAGATTGACGGCATTGACAAAGCCTTGGCCAACCAGCCCGATATTGGCAAGGATGAACTGATGGAGCTGTACTCCGGGCTACAGGATGTGTTCAAACCGGAGATGTTGGCACATTTTGAAGCGGTCGAGCAGTTCCATAACTCTTTGTCAGTCAATCGCAAAACTAGATTGGAGGCGGACAAGACCCGCTTCGGCTCACGCTTACGCGAATTGGAAAATGAGCATAAGAAAGTCGGTGCAAAGCGAGATCAGTTGCTGGCAACTCTTCAGGGTAAGCGGGCATTGGATGAGTATGCAGCCCTGACGCAGCAACTCATGCGTTTTGAGAGCGAGCGAGAGAAGCTGTCAGAGTTTCTGAACTTCGCCCATAAGCTCAAGGAACAGGAGCAGATTATCAAAGAACGCATGGTGGAGGATGACCGCAAAGCTTCTCATTATGCCGATACCGACCCGCTACACGGCCCTGCCGCACATTTTTCCGAACTAGTGGAATTGCTCTATCCCAAGACACCAGCCGGGATTATTCTGGATTCCAATGACGGCAACAATCAGCTTCGCTATAATCTGTCCGTCAAAATTGAGGGAGATGATTCCGACGGCATCAACGCAGCTAGGGTTATCTGTTTTGATTGGGAATTGCTCTTAAACGGCGCGAACCATAATTGCGGTTTTCTCTGGCACGATAACCGGCTATTTGCTCACCTGGACCCGAAACCAAGAGCAGCATGGTTTGCTCATGTCATGGCCACGGCCGCCGTAAACGGCAAGCAGTACCTAGCTTCGCTCAACACAGAGAATTATGAAGCAATGAAGGAGTATTTAGGGGATGCTGAGCGATGCCAATTGCATGATGCCGTTGCTGTGACCCTGCGCGGTGATAAGCCTGAGAATAAGTTACTTGGGGTGCAATTTGGACGATGACAAATCAAGTCATGTTCATAAAAATCAAAGGCCCAGTGTAATCCACCGGGCCTTTTTACATACATCAAAACCATTATTAGCGTATGCCTCACCTAATACTCCAGCGGCATCGCCTTAACCTGCTTTGCGGTAAACACCGGGCCATCCTTGCAGACGTAGATATTACCCACGTTACAACGACCACACTTGCCAAGTCCGCACTTCATCCGGTTTTCCAGGGTGGTGTAGATTTCCTCATCACCAAATCCCAGCTTCTCCAGCACCGGCAGGGTAAATTTAATCATGATTGGTGGACCGCAGACCAGGGCGATGGTGTTGTCTGATGGTGGCGCCAGCTCATCCAGCACGGTTGGTACAAAACCCACCTTGCCGTCCCATTCTGGCCCATTGCCGCCCGGGTCAACCGTCTTGACCAGCCGTACATCGCTGCGTTCTTCCCACTCTTTCAGTTCCCGCTTGTAGACCAGATCCGCCTCGGTCCGGGCGCCATAGACAATGGTGATATCGCCAAACTTGTCCCGCAGATCCAGACAGTTCCAGATCAGTGTTCGCAAGGGAGGCAGAGCGATGCCGCCGGTCACAAACAGCAGGTTCTTGCCATAGAACTGTTCAATCGGAAATGAGTTGCCGTAGGGACCACGCACCCCCATGGTATCGCCAACCTCAAGACGGCGCAGGGATTCAGTTACCCGTCCCACTGCCCGGAAGCAGCATTCAATATAGCCTTTACGGGTAGGGGATGAGGCGATACAGAAGGTGGATTCACCGGCCCCAAAGGCAGAGTACTCGGCAAACTGTCCGGCCCGGAAGCTGAAGTTTTCCCGCACCTTTTCATCCTGAAACACCAGCCGCAGGGTACGGACATCAGGAGTCTCGTCAATCACCTCTTCCACGGTAGCCAGATAGGGAAGGTAGATGTTTTTGTTATCACACATAGAGCAAAACCTTTTTATCCACGAAGGACACGAAGATGCACGAAGAAAAAGCTATAAAACCAGTCGTTTCCATTCGAGTTTTCCCAGGCTACCAAAGTTTATGAGTAGAGCGACTCTCATTCCAGTTGCCTTAAGATAGTTGATGACTTGAGATTCCTCATGGCCGGTTAATTTTTGTAACGCCTTCAATTCAACTACAATACTGTTAAAACAAATTAGATCAGCAATATACTCTTTGTTCAAGACGTGAGTTTTGTACTGTATTTTGAGAGGTTGCTGCGAAATAGAAGGAATCTTACGCAAGCTGAGTTCATATTCAAGCGCCTCCTGATAGACGGCTTCTAAGAAACCACTGCCAAGTACTTTATGAACTTCAATAGCGGCTCCAATTATTTGAAATACTTCCTCTCTATAGATCAGCTCACCCATCAAGATTTTCTTCGTGCTCCTTCGTGTTCTTCGTGGACAAACTATTTTCCCTGTATCTCTTCCAGCACACCGGCAATATCAATTCCCACCGGGCAGACCCGGATACAACGCCCGCAGCCGGTGCAGAGGGTCTGGCCAAACTTGTCATCGTAATACTTGAACTTGTGCATAATCCGGTTACGGTAGCGCTTGGGTTGCAGGTCACGGGGATTGTGGCCTGAAGCATGGTTGGTGAACTTGGAGAACCCGCAGGCATCCCAGAACTTACGCCGCTTGCCAGCCTTTTCTGATCCTTCATCCACAATATCAAAGCAATGACAAGCTGGGCAGACAAAAGCGCAGGCACCGCAACCGACACAACGGACGGCAATACTGTCCCAGGCTGGATCTTCAAAGTGATCATCCAGCCAGGCCTTAATCTTCTTCAGATCAAGCGGTTGTAGTGCAGGGGTTGCCAGGGCCTGGGTCTGGCTGCCATCCGGCTCAGAGAAGCGGTCTTGCCAGGTGGCTAGAAACGCTTCACCCTTTTCGCTCTGACTCTCCACCAGAAAACCGCCTCCAACCAAGGGGGTCAACAGCAGGTCTGACCCTTTTGGATCATTGGGGGAGAGACCGACGGCGGTGCAGAAACAGGCATCGTCAGCTGTGGTGCAAGCCATACCGATGATGGTGGTCTTTGCACGTCGTGCCAGAAAAAACTGATCCTGATAATCCCATGAAAAGACCGCATCCAGCACCGGAACCGCTGCTGCGTCACAGGGCCGCACACCGATCAGCACCGTTTCAGGAAAACGGTCAGGATCAATATCCTTCAGTTCAATCTGCTGTCCCTCTTTACGGTACTCAAGCAGGTCTTCGCAGACCGGAAAGAAAGCCTCTTTGATTGAACGGCGCGGCAGTTCATCGGTTACCAGATCCGATGCAGAGGCAAGCGGCTCATACAGCACCATGGTGCCCGACTGGCGTGGGCCGACCACCCGCTGCCCTTTCAGGAGCAGGCTGTCGATCAGCAACCGCAGGTTGGCTTCAGTTATCTGTTTCTGCATAGATTCTATCTTTCCTTAACAGCCCAATAAAGCGTTATGAGGAAGCACGGATACAAGGCGCACGGAACGCAACGACTGAGACATAACACACTAGTTAGGCGAAGGAGCGAGTACCGCGCAACGCAGTAGACGGGCTCCGCAATAGCTTTAGCGAATAAACGATTGGTCGTCATCTTCACGGTAACTGGTCAGCGGCCCGGCCTCCCGCACCTCAAACCCGGCTTCACTGTTAAACAGCTCTTTTAACTCCTTGGCCATCTTGCGATTCAGGAGGTTCAGCGGGATATCCATGGGGCAGACCCGCTCACACTCGCCACAACCGGCACAGCGACCGGCCAGATGCATGGCCCGCATCAGATGCCAGGCGGTGTTGCCCAATGGCCGGGGAGTCTGCTCCACCATCTGGGGACGATTGCGGTCACAGAGGCACTGCTCACAGAAACAGAACGGGCAAACCTGGCGACAGGCGTAACATTTGATGCACTTACTGAACTGCTCTTTCCAGAATTCCCAGCGTTCAGAGGGGTTCATCGCCTCAAGCCGGGCGATCTCGTTGGCATAGCGTTTCTCAAGATCAGGCAGGGGAGTCGGCGTAACCGTTGGCACAAAATCGCACCCCACAGGAAGCTGGTCAGTACATTCACAGCATTTGGAGGCGATGGTCTCTGTTGTCAGCTCTGCAGCCGGCTTAAGCAGCGAGCCAAGCACACCGCTGCAGGGGATGCCGATCAGGTAGAGATTCTCCCGCTTGAGTTGTGATTCACCCAGCAGCCCAACCAGTGCCTTCAGGTCACAGCCTTTGACCACAATCCCGATTCTTCCGCCCTTTGGCACGTCCTTTTTGGCCTTGGTCAGGTAGACCACCAGATCATTCAGGCAGGCTGCAGAAAAGATCAACTGGTCGGCATCATCGGCTGTGGTGATCACAATCGGCTGGGTGCTACCTTTACGGCGGCCTGCTGTGTAGCCGATCACCGCTGAAACAGTGCTGTCAGACAGGATACGTCGTGCTTCGTTGCGGATGGCGTCGGTTATGGCGCTGTAGCTGGATATATCAATGGTCTGTGTCATGTTACATCGCCTCGTACACGGCCTGCAGCTCAGGGTTGTTCAGATTGCCTGACCATTGCTCTTCAAGCACCAGGTCCTTGAACTCCACCATTGGCCCCATGGCCCGCACCCGCTCGGTCAGGTCAGTCACCACCTCAACCCATTTGCCCCCTTCAGCTGCCGAGACCCAGGAAAACTGGATCCGGTTCAGGTCAACACCGATGAATTCCAGCAGTTTACGGAAGACGGCAAACCGTCTTCTGGCATGGTAGTTACCGGCAATGTAGTGGCAGTCACCGGGATGACAGCCTGAAACCAGTATACCATCTGCCCCCTGCTGGAACGCCTTAAGGATAAAGACCGGATCAATTCGACCGGTGCAGGGGAATTTCAGCACCCGCACGTTGGAGGGGTACTGCATCCGACTGGTACCGGCCAGGTCGGCCCCGGCGTAGGTACACCAGGTACAGACAAAGGCGATTATTTTGGGTTCAAAGTCGTGTTTTGGTTTCTCTGAATGCATAAAAAACCTTTATTAATAGCACGCGGATGACACGGATTAAGCTGATCTACGCAGATAAAACCAAATGATTGAAAACTCTTAATCCGAGTAAATCCGCTTAAATCAGGCCTTTTCCGCGTGCTATTGTTTTGATTCTTTCTTTACAACGCTTCAATCATCGCGACGATCTGCTCATCAGTGTAGCCATCCAGCTCAACCGATTTTGATGGGCAGGTGGCCTGACAGGTACCGCAACCGGCGCAGACACCGGGGTTGACGTAAGCAACCACCTTCACCAGGTTACCCTGACGATCCCGAATCTCTTTTTCTTCAATGGCGCCGTAGGCACAGACCTTTTTGCAGGCAAAACAGCCCACACAGCCGCTTTCCTTTACCCGGGCAACAATCGGCTCCCGCTCCAGCTTATCCTTGGCAAACAGGGTCATGACCTTGGCAGCTGCAGCTGATGCCTGGGAAACGGTATCGGGGATATCCTTGGGGCCTTGGCAGGCACCGGCCAGGTAGATCCCGGCGGTGGCGCATTCCACCGGCCTTAGCTTGGCATGGGCCTCGGAATAGAAGTTGTATTTATCATAGGAGATCCCCAGCTTCTGGGCCAGCAGATCAGCACCTTTCTGGGGTTGTACGGCGGTGGCCAGCACCACCAGATCAGCCTCAATTTCTACCTGGACGCCAACGGAGATATCGCTACCCATGACAACGATCTTGTCCCCCTTCTGGTACAGACGGGAGACCATGCCACGGATGTAGACCGCTTCTTCATCTTCAATGGCCCGACGCCAGAATTCATCGTAGCTTTTGCCCGGCACACGGGCATCCATGAAGAAGACGTAGGCCTGGCCATCGTGTACTTTATGGTGGTAGAGCATGGTATGCTTGGCGGTGTACATGCAGCAGACCTTGGAGCAGTAGGAGATCCCCTTTTCCCGTGACCGGGAGCCGACACACTGGATAAAGACCACCTGCTTCGGCTCTTTACCATCTGAGGGACGCTGGATCTTGCCACCGGTGGGGCCGGAGGCCGAGGCCAGCCGCTCAAAGGTCATGCCATCAATCACATCAGGGATCTTGCCATGGCCAAATTCACCATAGCCTTTGATGGGTGAACCTTTTGTTTTTTCGGTGATACGGTACAGTTCAAATCCGGTGGAGACAACGATGGCGCCAACCGGCTCGACAATCAGTTGGTCTTGTTGTTCAAAGTCAACAGCGCCTGGTCCGCAGGCCTTCTGACAGACACCGCATTTCCCGCTTTTGAACATGGTGCAGTTTTCACGATCAATCACCGGTACGTTGGGTACGGCCTGGGGAAACGGCACGTAGATGGCGGTCCGCGTCCCCAGATTACAATCAAAGCTGTTGGGGATCTTTTTCTGGGGGCATTTGGTCATACAAACGCCGCAGCCGGTGCATTTGTGTTCATCAACCGAGCGGGCCTTTTTGCGAACCGTGATCTGGAAGTTGCCGATGTAGCCGTCCACCTGTTCTATTTCGCTGTAGGTGTGCAGGGTGATGTTGGGATGGTTGGCAACATCCACCATCTTGGGGGTCATAATGCACTGGGAGCAGTCCAGGGTGGGAAAGGTTTCGGAAAGCTGGGCCATATGGCCGCCGATGGAGGGTTCACGCTCCACCAGTACCACCTGATGTCCAGCATCAGCAATATCAAGGGCCGCCTGAATACCGGCAATACCGCCGCCGATTACCAGGGCACGTTTGGTGACCGGTACGGTGATGGTGGGCAGCACCCGGTTCTTCTTGACCCGCTCCACCAGCATCCCCACGATCTCGATCGCCTTGTCTGTGGCCTCTTCCCGATCTTCATGGACCCAGGAACAGTGCTCACGGATGTTGGCCATTTCGCACAGGAACGGGTTCAGACCGGCCTGCTCAACTGCCTTGCGGAAGGTGCGCTCATGCATACGGGGTGAACAGGCAGCAACCACAACATGGGTCAAGCGGTGTTCAGTGATTGCATTTTTAACCAGGTTCTGACCAGGGTCGGAGCACATGTATTTGTAGTCTACAGCAAAGGCTACACCCGGCATCAGGGCTGCCTGGGCAGCTACCTGCTCCACATCAACCGTGCGGGAGATGTTCTCGCCGCAATGACAGATAAAGACACCAATACGGGACATCTAGGCATTCTCCGCAGGGATCAACTCCAGCTTACGCAGGGTCTTGACCAGTTTTTCCGGCTGTACCGGCTTGACCAGATGGGCAGAGGACTGGGCTGCCACATAGGCCTGAATCACATCCTGAGGAGTGCTGAGCGATGACAGCACCACAATCTGCACTCCCTTATCAACACTAATGCCTTGTTTTTCTTCATGGCTACGGATCGCCTTGGCAGCTTCCAGACCATCCATCTCAGGCATGACAATATCCAGCAGGATCAGGTGATACGGCTCTCCAGCCTTCATTGCAGCAGTAAATCGTTCCACCCCTTCAAGACCATTTCCAGCCTGGTCACACTGGGCATAGGGCTCCATCTGCAGGGCCAGCATCTCACGACTCAGTTCATCATCCTCAACAATCAGGCAACGCAGCATAATCCCGCCTTAATTAATTTTTTTATCTCTGAACAGCTTCTGCGGGCTGACAATCAAGGCATCCAGCCCCAGACGTTCTTGCGGCACCCCCAGAGCAAGTCCCACCAGTTGGGTCAGGTAAAAGATCGGCAGCCCATAGCTGGTTTCATAAACGCCTTCGATCTCTTTCTGGCGGATATCAAGATTTCCATGACAGAGTGGACATGCCACGACAATACAGTCGGCACCGGCAGTTTTTGCCGATTCCAGCACTGCATTTGAAAGTTGCTGAACCACGGGAGGCCGGGAGAGGGTGAAGTTTGCGCCGCAACATTCAAGCCGATGGGTCCAGGGCACGGTCTGGGCTCCAACCGCTTCCATCACCTGCTCCATAATGGTGGGTGCCTCGGTACAGTCCAGATTCGGCACATCCGTTGGCCGGGTCAGCAGACAACCATAGTAGCAAGCTACCGTCAGGCCGGACAGCGGCTTTTTAACCGCTGTTGCCAACTGCTCCAGACCATAATCCCGCACCAGAATCTCCAGCAGATGCTTTACCCGTCGCTCCAGATGCACCGGTGCGTCAATGGCCTTTTCAACCAGTTTGCGTTTGGTTTCGTTCTCTCCCAGAATATGCTGGGCAAACTTGAGGCGGGAAAAGCAGGAGGCGCAGGCCACGGCCATATCGCCCGGAACCTGCTCGGCAAGTTCAAGGTTTTTAGCTGACAATGACAGCGAAAGCAGCTCATCCACATTATGGGCTGGGGTGGCGCCACAGCAGATCCAGTCCGGTATCTCTTCAAGACCGATCCCCAGGCTTGCAAAGACCTCCCTGGTGGACAGGTCATACTCAGAGGCTGAGGCATGGAGTGAACAACCTGGGTAGTAAGAATAGCTCAAGGCTGTCACAGGGCCTCTCCTTTACGCCGCATTTCTTCAATACGACTGAATATTTTCTCCACCTCGGCCATATTCTTGTTTTTCTGATGGAAGACCTTCAGTTTGCCCTTGGAAAGCAGCTTGGGTCCCAATAGCATATCTTTCAAAAACTGACCTGATTTTACGTTAAAAACTGCCGCCAGCCGCATCTCGTACTGGCGGCCATAGGTTCGGATGTTTTCCAGAAAGAGACGATTGGCAAGCTGGACATAGCTTTCTTTTGAAGGACCGTCCTGATCCCAGGAAAGTTTACGCAGGGCATCCATGATGGAAGCCAAATGCACCTGGTTGGGACAACGGGTGGAACAAGTCTCACAAGAGACGCAGTACCAGATTGAACGCCCGGCCAGAATCCGTTGCCACTGCCCCAACTGCAGAAGACGGACAATCCGGTTTGGAGGATGATCCATAAAGGTTGCCATGGGACAACCGGCAGAACATTTGCCGCACTGGAAACAGCGCCGCACCGAGGTACCTGAAAGCGCCTCGACCTTACGCACCATAGCTATATCCATGGTCTCCTGCGAGAGGAGCATTTTTTTCTTCTTCATAAAACCACCGTTTTAGCCAAACTAAAAAATCATTTACTGTTTATATTTTAAGCAGTTGGTTTAACGCCATTTTGAGACAATCAATTCACTACGACTAAAATCAATTACACCATCACGACCAATAAAATCAAGTTTTATATTTGTTCGAAACACATAAACAAGGGCCCACAGAATCTCTGCGGGCCCTTGCAAGACACCAATCCTACTTACTATGTACTAGCGATTTGCCGGATTCTTGGGGTCACCCTTGTAACCAAGTGCCTTCCAGTCCAGACGGCCTTTGTCACCGTGGCAGTCGTTGCATTTAAGCGCCTTGTCCTTTGGTGATACCATATGGTTGATCGGCCAGACCATGGAGGTCTCAATCCAGCCAAACTTGCCACTGTAGGGCTGACCAGCAGCTTTCATACCGGTGGCAATGGCAAGGTTCCAGTCAAACTTGGTCCAGTAACCGTCAGGGCCAAAGGTATTAACAACAGCAATCGTGTTATTGCCTGCATCGTACGGTTGCTTCCCCTTCATGACCTTGAAGGGGAAAATCTTGGCGTTAGGATCTTTGCGATCACCCTTGGCAGCAGACAGCTTAACCACTTTTGACGGGTCAATCTTATCGCCAAGCAGAATACGATCTACAGTGCCGTTGTACCAGTAGTAGGTCGGAACCACATCCTTCTCCCACTTGAAGTCACCTTTGATCTTTGCATACAGATGCTCGCCGTACTTATCGTGCGGGATATCCTTCTCAGGTATATCTTTGCCAGCAGTTGACCAATCCCACCAGATTTTGGTTGGTTTATCTTTGGCGAAAGCAGGAATATGGCAGGTCTGGCAAGCTATTTTCTTGGCATGCTTGTTCAGGAAGGCGTTCTTATGCACATTTTCTTTATGACAATCAGTGCAACCCATAATCTTCTTGCCGGTTCCCACCGAGACGGAAGCAGCCTCACCTTTAATAGCGTGATCTTTGCCACCTTGGTGGCAATCCTGACAGGCCATCTTCTTCTTGCCACCCATATGGATGTCAATCTCAGGAGATGGATTCTTCAGGCTGCCATCCAGATCGCCGTGCTTGACGCGGTCTCCGCCACCACCGTAGAAGTGGCAAGAACCACAGGCTGCGCGGGTCGGTTTGCCAACGGACTGAGCCACTTTTACCAGATCAACTGGTGCCCATACTTTACCTTTGGGGAATTCTTTTTTCTCGCCCGGATATACTGGATGTCCCGCACCGGATGGGAATTTTTTGTAGGTTCCGGTGGTTTCATGACAAACGAGGCAGTCTACGTTCTCAGCCTTGGTAAAATCAAATTTGTCGTCCTTCCAGCCATAACCGGTGTGACAGCTGGTACAACGGGGCCAGTTAGAGGGAACTGCAACGCAGAAGTTATTAATGGCGTTCTTTTTACCAAACTCCATCTCCTTACCATTTACTTTTTGCTTCTTTGCCCATGTCCAGTGTACCGACTTCATATAGGCCTTGGTCTCAGCCTCATGACATTCCATACACTTCTTGGTCACTTCAGGACCTGACTTGAAAGGACCGGCACCGACATAGTCGGCATGGTTACCGGCGACTGCCGTAGAGGCCAGCGAAAGGCCCAGCAACAGCACTACCCGCGTCATAAACTTAGGTAATCTCATACGTTTCCTCCTTGTGTAGTTACCCCATTCAGAGGTATGAATATTCTAATATTTATATAAATTATTGATTACATTTATCTTTTTTAATGTGATCTGTTTATACTTCATTCTGTATACATGTCAAGAAAAACGAAACGGCATCATCTTCTGGCGGAGATCACAACCTGCTGACAACATTTATTCTTGACACACATCTACAGCCCATGATAAAAGACGAATCTCTTTGTTCCCCAGTAGCTCAGTCGGTAGAGCGGGTGACTGTTAATCACCATGTCCGTGGTTCGAGTCCGCGCTGGGGAGCCATAACAAATCAGAAGAGGGTAGCCAATAGGCTGCCCTCTTTTTTTGTTTCAAACCAGCCAACAGCAAAACAAAAAAAATCTTTTTAACAAGACTTGCAGTATTCCAATTTAAAGGTATAAGCCTTCTCATCAGACATCTACCTAAATATGAGGAGGGAGTAACCATGGGAAAGGAATACTCAGTTCAAGAGGCCCTGAAGCTTGCGATTAAAGCAGAGAAAGACAGTATGGATTTTTATGTGCGGGCAGCGTCTGTTGCAAAAAATGAGCGTGCAAAGAAGGTATTGGAGATGCTGGCAGCAGAAGAGGCAACCCATGTAAAACATTTCTTTGATCACTACAAAGGAACCGAGTTCGGTGATCTGCAAAGCTTTATGGCAACCCCGGTTGACACAAAAAATCCGACGTATATGAAGCTTGAAAAAGCGATCAGTGAGGATATGGGAGAACAAAAAGCCCTGGAGCTGGCCCTTGTTGAAGAGAAAGAATGTATCGGCCAGTACACCCAGCTAGCTGCTGGAGTTGTAGATCCAATGGTAAAGGCTATTTTTGAACGGGTGGTCAAGGAGACAGAAGGACATTATGCCTTGATTGAAGCGGAATATGCTCACATTATGGGGATGGTGAACGACAGCGACATGGACACCTTTGTACGCGAATAGCAACGGACACCATAACTCTACAAATAAAAACGGCATGGGAGAAATTCCCATGCCGTTTTTACATCCAACTCGCAGCTATGCAGATTACATCAGTTTTGCAAGCAGCGGTACAATCATCAAAGATACAATGTTAATGATCTTGATCATCGGGTTAACGGCCGGACCGGCAGTATCCTTGTAGGGGTCGCCAACGGTATCACCGGTAACTGCAGCCTTATGGGCATCGCCACCTTTACCGCCAAAATAGCCGTCTTCAATGTATTTCTTGGCATTATCCCAGGCACCGCCACCGGTGGTCATGGAAATAGCCACAAAAATACCGGTTACGATGGTACCAACGATCACACCACCCAGCGCCTTGGGCCCCAAGGTGAAGCCGATAATGATCGGGGCAGCAATCGGAATGATACCGGGAATGATCATTTCCTTCAGAGCTGTCTTGGTAACGATATCTACGCAGGAGGCGTAGTCAGGCTTGCCGGTACCTTCCATAATGCCGGGGATCTCACGGAACTGACGACGAACCTCTTCAACAACCGATCCGCCGGCCTTACCAACCGCTTCCATACACTGAGCGGCAAAGTAGTAGGGCAGCATCCCGCCCAAGAACAGACCAACAATGATGTACGGGTCAGACAGACTGAAATCAATTGCCTTGCCGGCAGCCTTCAGCTCATCCACATAGGAGGTGAACAGAATCACGGCGGCCAGACCGGCAGAGCCGATGGCATAACCCTTGGTAACCGCCTTGGTGGTGTTACCGACAGCATCCAGAGGATCAGTTACCGCACGGACTGAATCATCCAGCTCGGCCATTTCAGCAATACCGCCGGCGTTATCAGTGATCGGACCATAGGCGTCCATGGCAACCACGATACCGGTCAGCGACAGCATGGAAACAGCAGCAATGGCAATACCGTACACACCGGCACACTTATAGGCGACGATGATACCGGCCGCGATTACAATTACCGGTGCAGCAGTAGACTTCATAGAGACGCCAAGGCCAGCAATGATGTTGGTGGCGTGGCCGGTGGTGGAGGCCTGAGCAATATGCTTAACCGGACCGTATTCAGTGGCAGTGTAGTACTCGGTAATCCAGAAGATGGCACCAGTTACCACCAGACCCACAATGGCGGAAATAAAGATGTTTGTGGCCGAGTAGCCGGTGGGGTTACCTGCAGGAAACATCTGGACCGTAACAAAATAGAAGGCGATGCAGGCCAGCACACCTGAAGCGATCAGTCCTTTATACAGGGCAGGCATGATCTTCTGGCTGGCACCCAGTTTAACAAAGAAGGTTCCGATGATGGAGGCGATAATGGAGATACCACCCAGAATCAGGGGGTAGCTGACAGCTCCGGCAAAGTTATTAAAGGCGATAGCGCCCAACAGCATGGCAGCAATCAGGGTTACGGCATAGGTTTCAAACAGGTCGGCAGCCATACCAGCGCAGTCACCAACGTTGTCGCCAACGTTATCAGCGATAACAGCCGGGTTGCGAGGATCGTCCTCAGGAATACCGGCCTCAACCTTACCTACCAGGTCAGCGCCAACATCAGCGCCCTTGGTGAAGATACCACCGCCAAGACGGGCAAAGATGGAGATCAATGAACCACCAAAGCCCAGACCAACCAATTGGCTGACCACATCCTTGACCGGAGCTTCAGGCATCAGCTTCTGCAGGATGAAGTAGTAGCCGGCAACACCCAGCAGGCCCAGACCAACCACCAGCATGCCGGTGATGGCGCCGCCTTTGAAGGCAACATTCAGGGCCTTGTGGATTCCTGATTTTGCAGCCTCGGTGGTACGGATATTGGCCCGAACCGAAACGAACATACCGATGAAGCCGGTCAGACCGGAGAAGATGGCACCAACAGCAAAACCGACTGCGGTTTTCCAGCCCAGAGTGGCAAAGAGAGCAACAAACATAATCACACCAACCACAGCAATAATGGTGTACTGCCGCTTCATGTAGGCGCTGGCGCCTTCCTGAATCGCTGCTGCGATCTGCTTCATCCGCTCGTTACCCTGGGGCAGCCCCAGGATCCACTGTGCCGAAACCAGACCGTAGATAACGGCTGCCACGGCGCAGGCCAAGGCGAAGTAAACTGCATACTGTTCCATACCAAACCTCCTGAATGTAATAAACGCACCAACGACGTTAATCGGCAAAACTCAAACGAAAAATTGTTAAAAGAAACGACACCTTTTGTCAATTGAAAAGTATACATTAACCAGACTTGCGCCCAACGGCATGCTTGTCAACATAGGAGACGGCGTGGTATAAAGTGCAATCACATACACACACGTCCATTTGCAGGAGGTACATAATGAAAACTCTTTGGCTTCTCTCCGGCTGCCTGGTTGCAGCGCTAACAGCCGGCTGCGCTTCAACAGGCTCTGTTGAGGCGGTACGCCGTGATATTGATGAGTCTAAAAATCGTATCTACAACTTGGAAAAAGATCTCAGCACGGCTCGGGAAGGTGAAAAAACCTTTAAGTCTGACTTTGCAGCACTGCGCAAAGGAGATGCCGACCTTCAGGCAAACATTGACAGCCTCAAATCAGATCTGCAGGTCATGGCTGGTAAGCTGGAGGACCAGGGGCTTGCTAGCAAGAAACCTGCTGAAGAGCTGGCACGCTACCGCGAAGATACAGACCGTCGCATTGTGGCACTTGAGGACCGGATCGTTAAACTACAGGTGGCACTTGATGAACTGAACAAGCGGATGAAAGAGGTTGCCCAGGGCGGTACCGCTACGGGCAAAGATTCAGCCTCTGACTCTCTGTACCTAAAAGGTCTTGAAGCATTTAAAGCTGGCGACATGCCCAGCGCCCGTACCCAGCTGACCAGCTTCATTGAAAAAAATGCCGGTCATGATCTGATACCCAATGCCCGTTACTGGATAGGGGAAACCTATTACGGTGAGAAGAACTACGAACAGGCCATCCTTGAGTTTCAGGAAGTGGTTAAACAGTATCCCAAAAAGGAAAAGGCACCGGCAGCCATGCTGAAGCAGGCACTTTCTTTCAAGGCGTTAAAGGACCTGAAGAGCACCCACTACCTGCTAAAACGCCTGATAGCCGACTACCCCAAGAGTGATGAAGCGAAAAAAGCCAAGGTACTGCTGAAGGAAGTAAAGTAGGACACCGTGTCCATTAACACACAAACAAAAGGGGCAGGCCTGAACAGGCTGCCCCTTTTGTTTGTTACAATCAGTTGATCAAGTTGGTCCTGGCCTGCTAGAGAACTCCTTTGGTGGACATCACTCCATGCAGACGTGAATCCTGGCGGGTAGCAGCGTCCAGAGATCTGCCAAACCCCTTGAAACAGGCTTCAATAATATGGTGGACATTTTCTCCATAGAGCAGGTTCAGGTGCAGGTTACAGCCGCAGTTATTGGCAAAGGCCTGAAAAAACTCACGGGCCAGTTCAGCATCAAACTCACCAACTTTTACCTTGGGCAGATCAACATTATAGACCAGATAGGGACGTCCAGAGAGATCCACCGTGACATCTGCCAAGGTCTCGTCCATCGGAATCCGGGCAGTGCCGTAACGCACAATCCCTTTTTTATCCCCCAATGCCTGCCGGAACGCCTCACCCAGTACAATCCCCACATCTTCAACCGTATGGTGGAAATCAATGTCGATGTCTCCCTGGGCCTCAACTGTCAGATCAAACAGACCATGTCGGGCAAACAGGTGCAGCATATGATCAAGAAACGGTACGGTGGTCCGGATCGCCGACAGTCCGGTGCCATCAATGGTTAATTTAAGGTGAATCCGTGTTTCAGAGGTACTGCGATCAATCTCTGCTGTTCGCTTCATAACGCTCCTCACTTGCTGCCATTTGCCCCAGCCAGATCAAACTTGTTCAACGGATGCCCGGTTACCAGCATCGCCTTTTTCTCTTTGCTGTCCCAGATTGAAAGGTATCCCTTCCACCCCTTTTCTGTCAGCAGCTCCTTGATATGATTAAGCACTTCAGGTGGTGGTTCTGAGTGAAACGCATTGTAGCCGGTATACCCACCCGGCGGAATCAGACGGTAGGCCCCGAATCCCTGGGCCTCGTTCCGTTTCATTAACACGGATTCACCGTTCTCCTCCCAGCGATGCTCCTCATACACGGTCCAGCCACAGATCGGACACATGATCCGGCGAGAACTGAAGCGTCCCCACGCCTCGGTATCGATCCGTGAATAGTTGAAATGACATTGGCCACAACGGGTGTGCATCTCGGAAAGCTGCATGCTACTCCTCCTTGTTAACCGATCTCCCTGAGCGCACTCAGAGTCTGCTCCATCTCTTCACGGGTGCCAATCGAAATCCGCAGCCCATGGGCCAATAACGGATCGCTAAAGTGGCGCACCAATATTTTACGTGTATATAAACCATCGTAGACACGACGTCCATTCCGGTCAGGTGGTGATGCAAAGACAAAGTTCCCAGCAGATTCTAATACCGCATATCCCAAAGATTGCAACTCTGTTACAAAAAACTTACGGGTTTCAACCACCTGATCCCGCCGCTTATGGAAATACTCCTGATCCTGCAGCGCAGCAACACAGGCAGCCTGGGCCAGACGATCCAGGTTGTAGTGATCACGGATTTTATCCAGGGCAGCAATGATTTCAGGCCGGGCAATGGCCAGACCAAGCCGCATGCCAGCCAGGGCATAGCTCTTGGACAGGGTACGGGTAACCACTACATTGGGGTAACGCCTGACCAGATCAAGGGCATTGAAGTCATTAAAATCAGCATAGGCCTCATCCACCACCAGCAGGCCATCACAGCGGGTTACCAGCTCTTCAACATAACCCAGCGGAAAGGTAAAGCCCAGCGGAGAGTTGGGGGTGGTCAGAAAAAACAGCTTGCCCTTGTAACGCTCAGGAAAATCAGCAATTTTAAAATCGTCAGTCAGGCCAAAGGTGCGCACCTTGGCCCCCTGAATCTCGGCCAGGGTGGCATAGTAGGAGTAGGAAGGATGCACATAGGCGATCTCCTCCCCTTCTCCAGCACAGGCACGAATCAGGTTATTCAACACCTCATCAGAACCATTGGCCATGATGATCCAGGAAGGATCAAAACCGTACAGCTCTGCCGCAGCCTGCCGCAGCTTTTCACTGGAGGCACTAGGGTACGTCCGCAGTAAAGCCGCATCATCACCCAGTTCCGCCATAATCGCCTCTTTTACCTTTGGCGATGGCGGATAGGGATTTTCATTGGTGTTCAGCTTGATCCAGGAAGCGATATCCGGTGGTTGAAAACCAGGCACATAGCCAGCCATAGATGCAATGGAGGGGCGTAGTGGGTTCATTTGCCATCCTCCAGCCGCAAACTGACCGACCTCGCATGGGCCTCCAGCCCCTCCAGACCGGCAATCTGCACGATCCGGCTGCCCAGCCGTTTCAGCCCCTGCTCAGAAAAGCTGATAATGGAGGATTTCTTGACAAAGTCATCCACAGAGAGCGGTGAGAAGAAGCGGGCTGTGCCGCCGGTTGGCAGGGTGTGGTTTGGACCGGCCAGATAATCACCGGCTGCCTCAGGGGTCCAGTGGCCCATAAAGATGGCACCGGCATTGTCAATCAAGGGCAGCAGGCCGAATGGGTCAGCCACAGCCAACTCAAGGTGTTCAGGTGCGATCCGGTTGGAGAAGGCAGCTGCCTCAGCTTGGGTTCCGGCCACGATCACGGCACCGAACTTATCCCAGGATGCCCGTGCAATGGATTCACGGGAGAGTTGCGCCAACTGGCGTTCCACTTCAGCCACAACTTTTTCGCCAAAGCTGCGGTCAGTGGTAATCAGGATTGAGGAGGCCAGTTCATCATGCTCAGCCTGTGACAGCAGGTCAGCCGCAATATGGGCCGGATTGCCGGTTCCGTCGTTGATCACCAGAATCTCGCTGGGACCGGCGATCATATCGATCCCCACCTGACCAAAGACCAGTTGCTTGGCAGTGGCCACATAGATATTGCCCGGTCCGGTGATCTTATCCACCTTGGGGATACTGGCGGTACCGTAGGCCAGGGCAGCCACGGCCTGTGCCCCACCCACCCGGAAGATCCGGTCCACACCGGCAAGTTTTGCGGCTGCCAGCACCGCCGGATTGATTTCATTGCCCGGTGTAGGACAGACCATGATGATTTCCCGCACCCCGGCCACCTTGGCCGGCACGGCATTCATGATCACACTGCTGGGATAGCTGGCCTTGCCGCCCGGCACATAGATGCCGACCCGGTTCAGCGGCGTCACCTTCTGGCCCAACAGGATATCGCTCTCTTCGGTTGACAGCCAAGTCTGTTGCTTCTGTTTTTCATGGAAGCGGGCCACCCGCTCACAGGCCAGTTGCAGGGCCGCCAGATCATCGGCAGGTACGGCAGCAACTGCAGCCTCAATCTCGGCTGAACTGATCTCCAGCCCGGCGGCATCAGCCAGCCCCAGACGATCAAAGCGATTGGTATACTCCAGCAGGGCATCATCACCACTGCTGCGGATATCCTTGATAATCCCCCGCACCACCTCGGTCACCTGCAGCGAGGTCTCCTCGCCACGGGTCAGGATGGCAGCAAAACGGGTATCAAAATCAGTGTCATTAATATCAAGAAACAACACGTTCTTACTCCTTGTTGGCAAGTACCTGCTCAAGCCCGTCAATGATCCCGCGAATCCGCTGGTGTTTGGTCTTGAGCGAGGCCCGGTTCACCACCAGACGGGTGGTGATCTCGGCAATGGTCTCCACCTCTACCAGACCATTCTGGCGCAGGGTTTCACCGGTGGATACCAGGTCCACAATCCGCTCCGAAAGTCCCACCAGCGGCCCCAGTTCGATGGAACCGTACAGCTTGATGATCTCAGCCTGCACCCCTTTGGAGGCAAAATACTTCTCTGCCACATGGGGATACTTGGTGGCCACCCGGATATGGGACCAGCGGCCAGGATCATCACTCTTGGTCAGATTAACCGGCTCTGCCACCATCATACGGCAGTAACCAAATTTGAGATCCAGCGGTTCGTAGAGGTCCTTGTCCTGCTCCAGCAGGGTATCCTTGCCCACAATCCCCAGATCAGCACAACCGTACTCCACATAGGTGGGGACATCGGTGGCCCGGACGATCAGGGCCCGCAGGTTCTGCTCAGGATACTCAAAGATCAGCTTGCGGGAATCCTCCAGCATGCTCTCCAGATGGATGCCGATCTTGCCGAACAGCTCAATCGACTCAGTCAGGATACGTCCCTTGGGGATAGCAATGGTCAGTTGATTGTTCATGGCTCAGACACCCGCTGGATATCAGCTCCCAGACCGGCAAGCTTGGTTTCGATCTGTTCGTAACCACGATCCAGGTGGTAAATCCGCTGAATCTCGGTGGTTCCTTCTGCAGCCAGACCGGCCAGCACCAGACAGGCCGAGGCCCGCAGGTCAGTTGCCATGACCGGTGCACCGGATAGCTTCTTAACTCCTTTGACGGTAGCCGAATTTCCTTCAATGGTTATGTCGGCACCAAACCGCTGCAGTTCGGATACGTGCATGAAACGATTTTCAAAAATATTCTCTGAAATCACGCTGGCACCCTCTGCCACGCACATCAGAGCCATAAACTGGGCCTGCATGTCAGTGGCAAATCCGGGATAGGGACGGGTCTTGATGTTGACCGCCTGGGGCCGTTTGGGCCCCTTCACCCTGACTACCCCGTTACGGTTGGTAATCTCCGCACCGGCATCCATCAGCTTGAAGGTCAGGGCATCCAGATGTTCCAGCTTCATGCCGTTGATCTTCACAT
>JAJTBI010000055.1 GCA_021286935.1 Geobacteraceae bacterium | reverse complement strand
GAAACACCTGTGCACTGTTTTTTGAACCAGAACCGCAACATACTGGCGGTTACTTTATTCAGACAGATTTCAAATTTTTGATCAGGCTCTTTGTCAGCAGACAGTTCCTGTGGTACAGGTATTCAAACACAAATCCTCTGACTAGCGCCAATCTGCGGAAGATTGGCGCTAGTCAGAGGATCACAAAGGAACCCAAAAGGGACCTAAACAACAAAAAAGGACTTAACCAGTAAAGGCTAAGTCCTTGATTTTGTTGGTCGGAGCGAAACGATTCGAACGTTCGACCCCCTGCTCCCAAGGCTCTCAATAACGGCTATCCAATATGTCTCAGGCAGTACCAACAAACACCACAAACATACTAATATATATTGACTATTTTCTGTTTTGGCCTTAACACCATTGTCATGCTGTCTCAATTTGCTTCGCTGTTTCTCACGCAAAAACGGCAACAAAACGGCAACAAAAATTGAGGTAAGGGGATAATGGCCGATACGCTCAATGACATGACTATACGTAAACTAAAGCCGCTTGACAAGGAATACACCAAGCGGGAAAAAGGCGGTTTCGGAGTCAGAGTACTGCCGTCTGGTCGCAAAGTGTTCTTCTACCTTTATCGCATCGATGGTCAGCGCCGCTTCCTGAATCTCGGCACCTATAAAGACGAGAAGCACCCGGATGGTATCACCTTTAAGGCTGCCCATGATGAGTACGAGTTGGAGCGAGCCAAGGTGAAAGCTTTAAAAGCTGGCCGTGCAGAAGGTGTTGATCCTGTACAGGTAAAACAGGAGAAACGTCAGCAGAGAGAAGAAGAGCGTGATGCCCACACCGTTAAGGAGTTGGCCGAAGAGTATATCAAGCGTCATGCCAAAAAGTTCAAGCGATCCTGGCAGGAGGACGAGCGTATTCTCTATCGCAATGTCCTACCCAAGTGGGGCAAACGCAAAGCCGCCAGCATAACCAAACGGGACATAAACCTGCTCTTGGAGGACATTGTTGACCGTGGAGCACCGGCGATGGCCAACAACACCTTCAAGATAATTCGCAGGATGCTCAACTATGCCGTTGAAAAGGACATCCTCCCCCACTCTCCCGCTGTCGGTATAAAGCTCCCCTCCCCCAAGGTTGAACGTGAGCGTGTCCTCTCTGAGGCAGAGCTTAAAACGCTGCTTAAGACCATCAACAATGCTGCTATGAGTTATGATGTCTGCCGTGCACTGAAACTGATCCTTGTAACAGGGCAACGCCCAAGTGAAGTTGTAGGGATGCATGTCAATGAACTGGATGGCCGCTGGTGGACAATCCCCAGTGAACGCGCCAAGAACGGCAAGTCACACCGGGTGTATCTCACCGATACTGCACTTGATCTGATTGGCGGTACCACGCAAATTGATCCGGACACCGGCAAGTGCACACCCAAGACCTACATCTTCCCTTGTCGACACAAGGGCAAGGAACAGTCAATCCATCGTCACGCCCTCTCAAGGGCGATAGTCAATAATTGCCCATCTGGTTGCACAATGGACTGTAGCAAATGCGACGATGCTGAATGTAAAGCAGATCAGAGAACACTGGGAGAGAAAAACAAGCTGGGAATCGCCCACTTCACCCCCCATGATTTGCGCCGAACTGCTGCCACCTTTATGGCGCAGGCCGGTGAGATGGACGAGGTAATCGACGCCGTGCTGAATCACGTTAAGCGAGGGGTTATCAAGGTGTACAACCAGTACCGCTATGACAAGGAAAAACAGGCTGCACTTGAAAAATGGGAGCAGAAACTGCTCTCACTCATAAAAGGATAATCAGCTGCAACACGACAACTTCTCATACAACAACAAGAGCGGGCATCTGGCAACAGGTGCCCGTTTTGCGTGTAACCGATTGAAGCAATGGTAATGCGGTGGTATAACCATGCAACACAGCCTACAAAAAGCACCACCCCTCTTTTCCGGAGTCTCAACTACATGACCGTTAATGCAATGCAGACCATAGACCAGATCGAATCCCAATTGTGGGAAGCAGCTGACCAGCTCCGCGCTAACTCAAAACTCACCTCAAGCGAATATTGCATGCCGGTGCTAGGCATCATCTTCCTCCGCCACGCCAGTAACCGTTATGAATGCGCCCTGGAGCAGATCAAGGCTGACCAGGCTGCCGGTAAGATGCCGGACAGGCCGCTGGTAAAGGGCGACTTCATCAAGCGTCGTTCCCTGATGTTGCCGGAAACAGCCCGTTACCGGTATCTGCTGGATCTTCCCTCTGGCGAGAAGCTTGGCACTGCCCTGGTTGATGCCATGAACGCCATTGAAAATGACTTTGAGCCGCTGCGTGGTCAGCTCCCCAAGGAGTATGAACGGTTTGATAATGATCTGCTTGAAGACCTGCTGCGCAAGTTTGACAGCGCAGAGCTGCGTACCGCCAGCGGTGATCTGTTCGGACGGATCTATGAATACTTCCTGATGAAGTTTGCCATGCAGGGGGCGCAGGATAACGGCGAATTCTTCACCCCGCCATCGCTGGTGCAGACCATCGTCAATGTGATTGAACCAACCCACGGTATTGTGCTTGATCCTGCCTGCGGTTCCGGCGGCATGTTTGTGCAGTCCAGCCACTTTATCGAAAAGCACGGCCAGGATACCGGCCACAAAGTCACCTTTTACGGTCAGGAAAAGACCGGCACCACCATTCGGCTGGCCAAGATGAACCTTGCCGTACACGGCCTTGAAGGGGACATCCGCGAGGCCAACACCTTCTATCAGGATGAGCATCCGATCTGGGGCAGGTGTGACTTTGTCATGGCCAACCCTCCCTTTAACGTGGATATGGTTGATGCCGAGAAGGTCAAGGATGATCGCCGCCTGCCCTTTGGCCTGCCGGGGGTAAACAAGAACAAAAAGGTCAGCAACGGCAACTACCTCTGGATCTCCTACTTTCACAGCTATCTGTCACCACAGGGACGGGCCGGTTTTGTCATGTCATCCCAGGCATCCAGCGGCGGGCATGGCGAGGCCGAGGTACGGCGCAAGCTGATTGAAACCGGTGATGTGGATGTGATGATCTCCATCCGCTCCAACTTCTTCTACACCCGCACCGTACCGTGCGAGCTGTGGCACTTTGATAAGGGCAAACCGGAAGAACGGCAAGATCAGGTGCTGATGCTCGATGCCCGTAACATCTACCGCAAGGTGACCCGCAAGATTTACGACTTCAGCCCAGAGCAGCTTGCCAACCTGACCGCCATTGTCTGGCTCTACCGGGGGCAGCAGGATCGCTTCCTCGGGCTGATACAGGACTACTTTGATGCACTCTGCCGTGAATCTGCTGCAATGGCACCAGAACTTGAGGTCTTTGAGGCAACGCTGGCCAACCTGCAGAAGCAATTAACCGAATTAAACGAATTGATACAGGGGATAGTAACCATTACGCCGGAACAGCGTCAGCCCATGAAAGATGCGCTGATTGAACTGGCCGAGGCATTGACCGCCTACCAGCCGGATCGTGTGGCCCTGTTCGACAGCCTGAGCGCATTCCTCAAAAACTACAGCACAACAGCACCTGCCACCAATGCTGACCAACACACTGCCCGGCAGACTTATGATCCCCTGTCAGAGCGGATCAAGGGGCTGATCAAGCAGGTAGACCTGCTCTACAAACTGGCCGCCCGTGCAGGACAGGTGGCGCAGGAGCTAACAACCAATGAAGAGGCCGCCGAATGCTACGACCGCCGTGCTACCAACAAGTTGATCAAACAACTGGATGAACAGCGCAAGCAGGCTGTGGAGCAGATGAAGCTGGCGGTCTATTTCTACCGCCAGATCCACTGGCTGCAGGAGCGTTTTCCTGATGCGGTGATGGCGGCAGTGCCAGGCTTGTGCAAGGTGGTGAGCCGTGCAGATATTGAGGCTGCCGACTGGAGCCTGACCCCTGGCCGCTATGTGGGGGTAGCCCCGCCAGAGGTGGATGAGGATTTTGATTTTGAGCAGACCATCAAGGATATTCATCTGGAACTGGCTGATCTGAACAGGGAGGCGGTTGAGCTGGCAGCGCGGATACAGGAGAATTTTGAGGAGTTGGGGGTATGAAGCCAAGCTTCAAGAAAATATCCGAATTAGGACGAGTAATTACAGGTAAAACTCCACCAACCAGCCGTCAAGAGTGTTTTGATGGAGAATATTTATTCGTCACCCCAACTGATCTAAATTACGATCATTATTACTGCCGGGCTACTGAGCGTACTGTTTCAGAAGAAGCAAAGGCAATGTTAGCAAATCAATTTATTCCAGTAGATTCGGTAATGTTTACCTGTATAGGCGCGACTATCGGCAAGTGCGGGATAGCATCTTCCGAATGTCTCACAAATCAACAAATCAACTCAATTGTTGCATACGAATATACTGACCCAAAGTTTTTGTACTACCTTCTTTGCCAAAACATAGAAAGCGTCAAAGGACTTGGCGGAGGTTCTGCAACCCCTATTGTCAGCAAATCAAAATTTGAGGACATAGTTCTTGGCGTTCCTTCATTCCATGACCAACAACGTATCGCCTCCATCCTCTCCACCTACGACGACCTGATCGAAAACAACCGGCGGCGGATGGCGTTGTTGGAGGATGCAGCGCGGCAGGTGTACCAGGAGTGGTTTGTGCGCCTGCGCTTCCCCGGTTATGAGCATACCCGCATTGTGGATGGTGTGCCGGAGGGGTGGAAGAAATGCCTCATCAGTGACTTGGGTGATGTAGTGACCGGCAAGACCCCAAGCACAAAAGAAGAAGACAATTACGGCGGCGACATCATGTTCGTGAAAACCCCTGATATGCATGGGAATGTTTATGTTCTACATACAGAGACATGCTTGACCGAGAAAGGTGCTAACTGCCAGTCAGGTAAGTTCCTGCCACCTGAATCAATATTGGTTTCATGCATAGGCACTGTCGGTGTAGTCTCTTTGACATCCGAACGATGTCAGTTTAACCAGCAGATAAATGCGCTTATTCCATGCAAAGAATCTTTGCGGTACTACTGCTTTTTTGCCTTCAAAGACTTGAAGCCACGGTTGGACGCAATTGGTGGAGGTGTGACAATGGCAAACGTGAGCAAGGGCAAGTTCGAGAGCTTGGATATTATGCGGCCTGTATCAAGGCTACTTCGCAATTTTGACGACATTTGCCGTCCAGTGTTCAAACAGATACGAACATTATCTCTACAGAACCAGAAACTCCGCACCGCCCGTGATCTGCTGCTGCCGAAGCTGATGAACGGGGAGATTGCGGTATGACACCTACTCCCCTTCCTGCTGATATAGAAAAAATTCGTTCCATTGCAATGCGCGTAATTCAGCCAATTCGTCCAGCGAATGAGCAGACCCATGCAGATGCAAAATTTCTTTTCAATGCCCAGCGAACAAAAGCAGGACGAAGCCTTCAAGAATACTACCTTGTATACTTTTTGTTGGTTAAACTCTTAGGATTTCGTGATCTAGGACAGTTTGAAAAAGTTGCATGGTCAATACCAATTGATTTTAACGGGAAGGCATTCCTTATTGAATACCGGAAATCGGGGGTTGGGGTATTTGCACACAACGCAGAAACTGAAGAAACAGAAGCACAACAAATTGTTGCACTAATTCAGAAAGGTTTGAAAGTTGCTGAACCTTTCTTTGATTGGCTTGCGGAGCGAGCGGTTGAAAAGTCTGAACTTAATGTGATCAACCGAAGTGACTTGCTATACGAACGCTACGAATATTTCCTTGGACTGTATAAAGCTGAAATAAATCGGGTCGCTAGCGGGCCATCAAGTGAAGGTGAAGTTTCCCGTGAGAACATTATGAATACCTACAGAGCTACACGGGACAAGAAATGGCTTGCGTTGGCTGCTATTGATTCTTTTTTTAGCTGGACTGAGCATGTGTTTATACACCTTGCTATTATTCAGGGGAAGATAACAACAGGCACAGAGGTGGCTGATCTGGCAAAAGCTGATTGGGAAGAGAAATTCAAAAAATCAGTCGGGCTGGACGAACCCCAAATTAAGCCGTTGTATGACGACCTCCTGCACATCAGAAGGCAACTCAGAAATTTTATGGCTCACGGGGCTTTTGGCAAAAGGGGTGAAGCATTTCACTTCCACTCCAGTACCGGTGCAGTTCCAGTTTTCATGCCGTACCAGAAAGGTCATCAGAGGTATGCGTTAAGTTCACAATTTGGATTTGATGATTGCGCAACAATCAAGATAATAGAAAACTTCATTGAACTCCTATGGTATGGAGACCGTGAGCCAGCAAGACTTTACATTATGGAAAGCGGGATGCCTATCATTCTGACGAGTGCTGGCGATGGAACCTACAAAGAAGCGATGCAATCGATTGAAAACATGCAGAAACATATAGATATTACAAGCTATGTATTTGATCAGGCAGCTAATATGGATTGGTAATCAGTTTGTAGATGTATTAGCCCAAAGGCAACAAAATTACGTGATGTTTGTAATCTGCTACTGATGAAGCTTATGGTGGAGAGTTATGGTATGAGGCAGAAACAAAAGCAGAGAAAGACAGAATTATTATGATTCTAGCATTATTGTTTTATACAGCTTTGGCACTAAGCCTTTTCCTAATAGTCAACTGGATCGGACGGGGTTCAGTAGCCATTGGTTATAACAGCATGGAATTGTTGCCGACATCAGACGACGCCCCTGCACTGAATGTTTCAATTAGAGTGGCTACTCCAATAGTATTCACCATTATAGCGGCCACATTGCTTTACGAAATCGGCTGGGGAATTTTCGTTGCTAAAATCTATATCGTGGCAATTATTTATGTTGTTTTTAGGTGGATATTCAATATCGCGTATGGCAGGAGGCTCTTGGTCAACTGGCCCAAAGAGATTGTTTTAGGGTTTGTAATTATTGCCTTAAACTGGATAGTCACTCAACATGTCTTAAAAAACCGTACAAGTTTATTGCCAGATCACTCTAACTTTATCTCAGAATTATGGGTATTGATATGCCTATATCTCTATAACATTATCAATCGAATCCACATCGGTGAAGGTCAGGGTATTCAACGTAAGTACAAACATATTTTATCCAAGGCCAATAGATTCCTGAAAATTTATGGGGGGTTGATTTCAGCCAATACTAACAATGATAAATTGAAAGCTATCATTTTGGCAGTGATGATCTATGAAGACTTCAATAGACCTCGCATAGCACGGGGGTTAGAAAATGTCATTGGCAAGCTTGGTATGGCCAAAACTTTCGGCCTTATGCAGGTTAATTCTAGTCAGCCAATTAGCGACTGGGAGAGCGTTGAACTTGGCATAAAGAAAATTATTGCTGCATGGGAACGAGAGAAACTTGTTATTCACAGCTACAACGCTGAGTACAATACTTCAGTTGGAATTATCAGCGACTACAATGCGGACAATGATTATATCTCTGAAGTGACTGAAATAGCAGATATTGTAGAGAGTCGGTTGTATAGAGGTACTAAGGACAAATTGTCTTCCGCCGAACAAGCCCCCGCAAAAGTTCCAGAGCTTCCAGCAATTCAAAATAACGCTACCGGCCTGGTAATTGAAACGATCAATTCAGCTGGATACACATACGTTTCAGTAGCACCAGAGAAGGAAGGACTTGACTGGTTGGCAATGCCAGAGTCATCTGTCTCTGTTGGAGATAGAATAGAATATCCAGTGACATCGCCGCTTACAAATTTTAATAGCAAAACATTGAACAGAACTTTCTCAAAGATAATGTTTATACCCAGTGTAAAGCGTATCTAGCGGTGTATGGTAAATGCATCACATTAGAGGTAACACGTAAATGAACCTTGAAGGACAACTAGTCGATAAAAAATCAATCCGGTCGGTAACCGGCAAAACCGCAGACTTTCCGGAGCTTGCCAAAGATTGCGTGGCCTTTGCCAATGCCCAGGGTGGACAACTGCATATCGGCATTGAGGACAAGGAGTCCCTTCCACCTGCAGACCAGAAGGTATCACCGGAACTGCTGGATACGATCCGCAAACGGATCACAGAACTGACCGTCAACGTCTTTGTCCTTCCAGCCATTGTGCAGGCAGAAAACGGCGGCGAATATATCAATCTGACAATCCAGCGTAGCCAAGCGGTTGCATCCACTACTGATGGCCGTTACTTCCTGCGAGTAAGTGACCGGTGTGATCCAATTATCGGCGACGATATTATGCGTTTAGCGGATGAACGCCCTGGCCGTCCGTGGGAGGCGATGAGTAGCCGAGTGCCACGGTCTGAGCCTGATACTGCCAAGCTGGCTGCCTTTGTAAGTGCAATCCGTGCATCTGGCAGGGTGAAGGATTCAGTTCGGGAGAAAAGCCCGGATGAGTTGCTAAACCATTATGGCTTGGCTGATGGGGCAGTATTGACGCATCTGGGCGTGCTGCTGCTTGGCACTACTGCACAACGGCGTAATCTGGGAACCGCACCGCTGATTCAGGCCATTAAGTACGATGAAATGGATAACAAGATCAATAAATGGCTGTGGGATGATTACACCTTTTCACCGATTGAACTGGTTGATGCTGTCTGGCAAGAGATCCCCGATTTCCGTGAGACATACGAAATTGCCGAGGGGATGTATCGCCGACAGGTGCCTGCTTTTGATGAGAAGGTTGTCCGAGAGATTTTAGTCAACGCATTGGTTCATCGCCCCTATACGCAACGAGGGGATATCTTCCTTAATCTTTATCCAGACCGTCTTGAAGTGGTCAATCCTGGGCGTCTGCCCTTAGGGGTTACGCCGCAGAATATCCTTCACGCCAGCCGCAGACGCAATGATGGCTTGGCTTGCGTGTTCCACGACCTTGGTCTGATGGAGAAGGAAGGTAGCGGCTATGACATGCTCTTTGACCGACTGCTGTCATCGGGCAGACCGGCCCCTGTTACAAAAGAGGGAAGTGACTGGGTTAAGGTGACCATCAAGCGGAGAATCATGAAACCGGAGGTCATTAGGCTGGTATCAGAGGCAGATGCCCAATACCAGCTTATGCAGCGGGAGCGTATTACTCTGGCCGCTCTGGCCCAGCACGAAGGACTGACTGCAAAAGAGTTGGCTTCACTTCTTGAAGTTGGAAGCACCGATGAGCTTGCCCAATGGTTTGGAAGGCTGACAGGTCTGGGGCTGGTTCAGAGTGTCGGCAAGACACAGGCAACCCGCTATTTTGTTGATCCTGCCTTGCTGCGTGATTCAGGAGTAAAGCTGCCGACAACATTGAAACGGATCGAACCTCACCGCCTGAAAGAGCTGATACGTGAGGATCTGCGACGGTATCCTGACTCATCAAGCATGGAAGTAAATAAGAGAATCGGTGCAGAGATTTCAGCCAAGACAGTTAAACGTTCACTTGACGGCCTGATAGAGGAAGGTGTTGTCATTTTTTTCGGGGAGCGTCGCTGGAGACGATATCGTCTGGCTGATAAAGGACATTAAACGGCAGATGAGCCAATTGGCTCTTTAAACAAAATACATAAAAAATTATAACAAGATGAAATAACTACTATTTAGTAAAAGACAATATAGCCTGTTTGTCCTTTAAACATTATGAAAATGTCCTATAGGGGGACATATGATCACCGACATCAACAGCGAAGACCGGCTGGTACAGACCACCTTTGCCTCACATCTTGAAAAAGAGCTGGGCTGGGAGAATATCTACGCCTGGAACCAGGAGGACTTTGGCCCAAGCAGCCTGTTGGGACGTGCAGACACCCGTGAGGTGGTGTTGAAGCGTGACCTGCGCCGTGCCATTACCCTGCTGAACCCTGAACTACCTGTAACAGCCATTGAAGAAGCTGTTACCAGGCTGACCCACCATGATGTAACCCGCTCGCTTCTGCAGCACAACCAATCCTTCTACAGTATGATCCGCGATGGTGTGCCGGTCAGTTATCGGGATGCAAACAATGCCCTGCGCCATGCCCAGGCACGGGTGGTCGACTTTCAGAATGGCTCCACCAACGATATTCCTCACAACCGCTTTGTGGCAGTGAGGGAATTGAAGATTACCGGGCTGCGTGCCCCCAACTACAACCGCCGGGCTGATCTGGTCTGCTTTGTGAACGGCCTGCCGCTGGTGTTTATCGAACTGAAGGCGGTCTACAAAAACATCCGGGCCGGGTTTGACGGCAATCTGCAGGATTATCTGGATGAGCATGTGATTGCCCACGCCTTCCACCACAACGCCTTCCTGATCGTTAGTAACGGTCACCGGTCACGTTACGGCTCCATCACCAGCCAGTGGGATCACTTTGCTGAATGGAAGCGGCTTGATGAAAAGGACAAGGGTGGACTTGAGGCAGAGGTTCTGCTGAACGGTATGCTGGAGAAGCAACGGCTGCTGGATATCCTGGAAAACTTTATCCTGTTTGATGCCAGCAAGCCAGGAGCAGTGCGCAAGGTGGTGGCTCGTAACCATCAGGTGCTGGGTGTCAACAATGCCGTGGCATCGGTTATCCGCCAGGAAGAGCTGAAGCTACAGTTCCCTTTGGAACAGCGGTTGACCTCCCGGGTGATAGAACTACCACGTGAGCAAGCCGTTGATAGCGATATGCTGTTACTGGCACCTCCAGCCGAGCTGTCGGAAACGTTGCAGATTACCGAATCCGCTCACCCTGAGCTGGGCAAGCTGGGGGTGTTCTGGCATACCCAGGGCAGCGGCAAGTCGTACTCAATGGCATTTTTTACTGAGAAGGTGCGTCGTACTGTACTAGGCAATTTTACCTTTGTACTGATGACCGACCGTAATGATCTGGACAGCCAGATCTACCGCACCTTTGTCGGCTGCGATGCTGCCAATCAGCAGACCCCCAGGGCAAGCTCTGGCAAGGAACTGGAGCTTCTGCTTAAACAGAACCATCGCTATGTCTTCAGCCTGATCCACAAGTTCAACCAAGACATCAATCCTGAAGAGCCCTACAGCACACGGGACGACATCATCGTCATATCAGACGAGGCTCACCGCACCCAGGCAGGCAAACTGGCCCGCAATATGCGCATGGCTCTACCCAATGCCGCATTTATCGGATTCACCGGCACTCCGCTCTTCAAGCATGACCACCTGACCCGTCGCATCTTTGGCAGCTATGTCTCATGCTACGACTTCAAGCGTTCTGAAGAGGATGGCGCAACCGTCAAGCTTGTCTATGAGAACCGGGGGGAGAAGCTGGGTATTGCCCGGCTGGATCTGAATGACCGGATTGCCGATGCCATTGCCAAGGCTGAGCTGGATCAGGACCAGGAGGCATTGCTGGAAAAACTACTGGGCAAGGATTACGAGGTTGTCACCGCCGATGACCGGCTTGCAAAGCTGGCGGATGATTTTGTTGAGCATGTGACCACCCGCTGGGAATCAGGCAAATCAATGTTGGTCTGCGTGGACAAGGTTACCTGCGCCCGGATGTACCAGCTGATCATCCCCCGCTGGCAGAAGAAGCTGGCAAATGTACAGGGCGAGATTGTGGCACGCAAGGCTGCGCTTGAGATAGCCAAAGATGAAGAAAGCCGACAACTGCTGCAGGATCAGATCAAGCAGATGTCCGCCCAGGCTGACTGGCTGGAAAGCACCCTGATTGAAGTGATTATCAGCGAGGCGCAGGGCGAGGTGGCAGAGTTCAAGAAATGGGGCTTTGACATCATCCCCCACCGCGTCATCATGAAGCAGGGCTTTGAAACTGCCGATGGCAAGCGGGTTGATGTGGAGTCTGCCTTCAAGAATCCGGAACATCCCTTCAGGATTGCCATTGTCTGCGCCATGTGGTTGACCGGCTTTGACGTGGAATGCCTCTCTACCCTGTACATCGACAAACCGATGAAGGCCCATACCCTGATGCAGGCCATAGCGCGGGCAAACCGCCGCTTCCCCGGCAAGGACTTTGGCCTGATTGTGGACTACAACGGTATGCTGAAGAGCCTGCGGGAAGCCCTGGCCCAGTATGCCCTGGGTGATGACGAAGGCAGTGGAGAGGAGATTGTAACACCGATTGAGGAACGGGTGCTGGCCCTGAAAGATGCCATTGAAGAGACCGAACGACATCTGATGTTCCTTGGCTTTGATGCTGGACGGCTGATTGGGGCTAAGGGCTTCACCCGTATTCAGGCCCTGGCTGATGCGGTTGATGCGGTCTACACCTCTGATGAGGCCAAGCGTCGCTATGAAATCCTGGCACGGCAGGTTTTCATCCGCTTCAAAGGGCTGCTGATGGAACCGTCAGCCATGCTGTTTGCCGAACGGCACGACAACATTGAGGCCATCTACAAAAAACTGATTGAGAAGCGTGATACCGCTGATGTCACGGCTCTGCTGAAGGAACTGCACCGTATTGTCAATGAGGCGATCCGTGCCCAGACACCAGTAGCTGCTGATCCTGCACCGGAAGGTAAATTCTACGATCTGAGCAGCATTGATCTGGACAAACTGCGGGATGAGTTCAGCCGCACGATCAAGCGCAAGGCTACGGCCCTGCAGGACATCCGTGAGATCCTTGAACAAAAGCTTGCCGAGATGCTGAAGCGGAACCCCAAACGGATGGACTACTACAAACGCTACCAGGAAATCATTGCCGATTACAACCGCGAGAAGGATCGTACCAGCATTGAAGAAACCTTTGCCAAGCTGGTTGATCTGGCTGCCAACCTGGATGAGGAACAGCGACGTGTGGTGGAAGAAGGATTGAGCGAAGAGGAATACGCGCTGTTCAGCCTACTGCTACGTGATGACCTGAAAAAATCGGACCGTGAACGAGTTAAGCAAGGCAGCAAGAATCTGCTGCATGAAATAGAGCAACTGCTGGCCCCGCTGGAGCAATGGATCAGCAAGGAACAGACCCAGGCCGAGGTTGAGACTTTCATCCTTGATCACCTGTTCATGATGCTGCCTGACCCACCATTTACTCCAGCCGACAAGCAGACCGCTGCCAGGGAGGTCTACAGCTACGTCTGGAACCAGAGTGCTGCCGGGCATTCGTTTGCTGGGGTGCGGGGGTGAGCAGAAACTCCAATAGCAACATCTTCCGGAAAGTGCTGAATCGGCTGTGCGAAATTGAAGAAAGTTGGCAATGTGCCCCCAAAATTAGCGGCCAAGAGGTTATATTCGGGCTAAAAGCCTTACATAACCAGCCTGAAAATTGGCAACCAGTGACCTCCGTAAAATGCCTACCCTATCTCAAGTTAAAATCACTGCTTTCGGATAACAGACGAGGTCATGGCTTCTTTGGAAAGGGGCGTGAGGCGGTGTTGGCTCTTGATTCACTGCCATGCTTATCAGGCTTTTCTGTTTATCAAGTAATTGAGGGCTGCGCTCAATCATTAAGGTTTGCCAATCAAGTAAATTCTCAAAACACGCTGAGAAAGCAGTTACGCTATACACGTAAACTTCCTCAACTACGGAAAAATGCCGAACGAGTAAAGGTTCGATCTATCCAGATGTTTAAGAATGCTATGACCTGTAATGCCAATGTTTCGTTGGCAGGAAACGTCTTGTTACTCGCTACTCAGAAAGATTCCGCCAAAGAGATAACAGAACTGTCCCGCAATAATATCCAACAACACAAATATGGTTGCATCTACTACCAAACAGACCGTCTTAATAATCATGTTCCTACCCCAGCAGCCCTGCTTGCAATTAACCTTGAATGGATTTTCCGTCATTGGCCACTCTTAAAAGAAACATACCCTACCTGGCCAGCAAGAAAACAGCCCAGAGGTAGAGCTATAAACAAAACACAAGGCCCACCCCGACGAGATCTCGTTGCACATTTTCTCAATGTTGTTTTTCCACACCCATGCCTTCCATATACAGCAAGCTACATCAATGACAGTATTACTCTCCCCCCAAATGCCACTTTCTGCGGTTGGTAGATCACTCATTTAGGACTTCAAAAAATATCTCACCGCGTCCCCCTTAACTAAAAAAAACGCATGTTACTCCTTGAAACACGCTGCAACCACTTGAAAGGGGATAACAATGGACAACTCAAAACGACAGCGATTCACTGGAAACGATGAAAATGATCCGGTACTTCGGCCCAAAAGAGCATGCACTTATCTGGATATCTCCAGAGCGACCCTTTACCGCCTGATTCAGGCAGGCAAACTACCGCCGCCTCTCAAGTTATCGACGCAGGCTCGGGGATGGAGACTGAGCGTTCTGAACACCCTACTCAGCAATGCGGAGGAAGTATAATGAGCCCGATAAAAAGCTTATTCAGCTTGACTTCACGAAAGGTTAATCGCTGTGTTGTTGTAACGGGGAGGCACATGAAAAGCGAAAGACCGGAGCGGCGGCCACCGCTTCGGTCTTCTGAAAAGGACAACTTCTATGGGATCAAAATATCACAACATCTTTGCTCTAGCTACATCAAATTTAGCCTATTGCACCTCTGTATCGGAGGTGCACAATGAAAATTGACAAACAGACCGTAGTTGAACGGTTACGTCCAAACTTGCAAGGCTTGTTACAGGAACTGAAGCCCGATGCAAAGCCTGCTGGAAAAGGGAAGCTTTTAGCACACTGCCTGTTTCCTGATAACCATACCAATGGGGATGCAAACCCGTCCCTACTATTATTTCTTGACAAAGGTGGATACAAATGCCAGGCGTGCGGTGAGAAAGGGAGTATTTTCGATCTATATGGGCTTGTACACGGCTTGGACTTCAAGCAATCCCTGCATGCACTGGCTGAAAGAGCTGGTGTGGAAGCAACAACTAAACTTCAACAAAAAGTAACTGGACGCTATGACTATCTAAATCCAGATGGGTCGCTAGGCTATTACAAGGAACGTCTAGAGCCAGCCAGAGACGGCAAGAGATCTAAAGAATTTGTAATCAAAGGCCCAAATGGAAAACTAGGGCAACCAGACAACCCTCTTCTTTACCGTTTACCTGAATTGCTGCGTTCAACACAAGGCGAGATGATCATCTTCACTGAAGGTGAAAAACATGTCGACCTCCTGTCATCATGGGGATTGATTGCGACTACCCTACCGCACGGTTCAGGGAGTACCTGGCACGATTCGTACACAGCACCATTGCTCGGAAAGCAGGTTGTCGTTCTTGCCGACAATGATGAGGTTGGGCGCAGATATGCTGAAATGATCTGTCAATCTCTCAATGGTAAAGCTGCAAGTCTGAAGATAGTTGAACTGCCTGGATTGCCGGAGAAGGGAGATGTTATTGATTGGGCGGTCAAACTTGAAAACAACTGTACACGCCTCCTTGAAATCATCGAGTCAGCTCCACAATGGCTACCTATTACAAATAACTCCCCAAACCGCCTGACTCTTCGATCAGGGCGGGAACTTCGGGCGATGGATATTAAAATTGAGTGGCTGGTGGAAGGGGTAATCCCACGTAATGCGGTTGTACTTCTCTATGGTCGGGGTGGCATTGGAAAGACAACACTGGCAATGCAGCTTGCCGACGCAATCGATCAAGGCACAACAATTTTCGGTATGCAAACGGTCAATACCCAAGTGATTGTGGTTGATTATGAAAACAGCCTTGCCGTACTGAGTGAGCGAGCGAAAAGGACATCAGTTGATGGGGTGCTATTCTGTGATTCAAGCCTGAATCCACCATCTCTGGACAAAGCAGATTGGGAGATATACCTCCAACTCCTTAGACAGTATCCCGGTGCCCTTTTTATCTTCGACACCCTGCGTTCAGCCCATAGCGGCGACGAAAACAACTCAGAAGCAATGGCTCTGATTATGCGTCGTATGCGTGAACTACGAGACGCAGGCGCAACAGTGATACTTCTTCATCACACCCCCAAGGGGAATGACCGGCAATTTAAGGGTAGTGGTGCAATCTTCGACCTCTGCGACCAGACCCTCGCTCTGTACCAAACAGCCAAACCCGGCAGCGACCAGGAGGCATCTGACGATGACGACGATCCCGACAAAACATATCGGTTCGGTACTGGCAAAAAAACCAGATACAGACCACACAGAGTGTTCCTCTCCTTTGATGGTGAACGTGAGGTATTCGCTCTTGCCCAAAATCCAGATGATGTTGCACTTGAAAGTCTGCACGAGATCATTACAAACATGAGTATTGTTGGCTGCGCAAAACAATCAGAGATCGTACGAAAAGCATCAGAGGTCGGTGGCGAGACTTTCGGAGGAGACAAGAAAATAATATCGCTATTAAAAAAAGGAATCGGCCACTACTGGACTACCGAAAAAGGTCTGCATAACTCGACTATTTACCGGCCAATTCAGTGTGGCAGTGTGGCACCCCCTATAGAGAGCGAAAAACTGCCAAACAGAAATTTATCACAAAAAAATGCAGAATTCTGTGCTGAAACATCTGATTACCTTGACTGGTCCGAAGATCCTATCGATGCTGAGTTTGGCAGCTTTTCTGACCATTTCAGCCAAACTGCGAAACTAGCCTACGATGACTTGCCCGTATTTTAGCAAAAAGATGATTTCCCAAATGATTTCGTCAAAAACAGGAGATGAAAATGGGTGGTCAAGGCAGCGGTAGCTGGTTACGATATGGTCAGAAAAGAAATCTAGAACAACAACTGCGGATCGACATCCGCTATCTGAAAAAGAATCGGATGCTTGAGCCTGGAAGCTATACGCTGGCTTGGAGCTACGGAGATGAAGAAACATCAGCACGGGCTTCACTTGTTGTAGCCGAGCAGAAAATGGTTGTAGCCTGTAACTGGAAAGACGGAGAAACTGGTCTGCCGCAAAGGATGGACCGCTTAATCAGGTTATCGGAAACACCTTGCCGGTACGGTGGCACCAGAAAGTGGTTCATCTGCCCACAGTGTGGCAACAGAATGGCAGTGCTGGTTCTATTACCACCAAGCATAGGTTGTCGCCATTGCCGCAATCTTTCGTATGCTTCCCAGTCCGAAAGTATCAGCTACCGTGCGTTGCGCAGGCGGAATAAAATTGCCAGAAGATTGGAACGTGATGAGTATTTTGGAGAAATGCTAACCCGCCCGAAAGGAATGCACTGGCAGACGTATTACCGACTATGCGGAGAGCATGACGATGCAGATATGCGATCAATGCTTGGCATGATTGCCTATCTGGAAAAAAGAAACAAAATTAGCCCTTAGCTGCCAACCGTGCTGCAGTAATGACAAATTGTCGAGCTGCCTTACCGGAGACCCTTCCGAAATATTTGAGAAGGGTCTTTTCTTCACTTGAAGGGGTATATTCCTCACCAAGTTCCGAAATGATCGGTGCTGAGCCGTCAGCAAAGAAGTTGGCTACCTGAACAGAAAGAGCCTCTGCAATCTGCTGGATTCGCTCAACGCTGATCTTGTTGCGGCCATTCTCATACCGTTGAACCTGCTGAAAACTGACCCCTATCAGCTCAGCCAAACGCTCCTGCGACATGCCGATGTCTTGCCGACGGAATTTGATTTTTTCGCCAATGATCTTGCTACTCAGCATCGTATAGTCCCCATTTCTGAGGACTATAGCAATGCATCAATATTTCAAAGTACCACCCAAAAGGTGCAAAGTTTTGTGATGTAAAACACACTTATAGAGTGTATCTTATCCCCTCTTGTCTCATACTGTATCAGGAGGAATAAATGCAGAGTCCATTATCAGCGTTGTGTGATGTTTTGATACAAATGAAGGAAGCAGCCAGGATACACGCAGTTTCTCTTAAGAACAACGAAACGCTAACCCGAGTGGTATTAATCGACCCAGTCATATCAGCTTTGGGTTGGGATATTTCAAATCCACATATGGTTGAGGTAGAAAAGCATGTTGGCTCTGATGGTAATAAGCCGAAATTTTTGGATTATCTCCTAAAAGGAGAGCATACAATTGTTATTGAAGCAAAGAAAATGGGAGAGCTAGGTGATCGACTGGAGGGTTATTTTGAACAAATCCTCTTGTATGCTAGCAGAACTGGAGCAAAGAGCCTTTTCCTTACGGATGGGCTCAAATGGGTTCATTATGAAGATGTTGGTGCATCAAACAAGACCCCCAAAAAAATAATTGATCTCGCAAAAACAGAGGATATGGACTTACCCCGTGAAGCGGTTTATTTAATTGAACATTTAGATGCAGCCATCTTTAGTCCTAGCCAGCCTCAAGAGTCTAATGTTGTTAGCGACCTATGGCAGAGAGTGAATGAGCTAGAAAAGACAATTGCAGAAATCACTAGGCAATCTAAAAACGGTATCCATCCAATAATCACGCAACAAGTTATTGACCAGATAACGCCTTGGTTACAACTTGGTGATAACAGCTGGGATCCCAAAAGCAGACGACCAAATCAACTAAAACTACCGAACGGACAAACTTTAGATGTGAATGGGAAATGGGCAAGAGTTTTAACTGAGATCTGTAGATATTGCCTAACTGAAAAGCCTGAATTATTAGACCAATTACCAATATCAGATAAAGCTGGCAGAAACACTCAGTTAATTGCTAATGAGGCTATTTCTGGGAACTGTACTCAGATTGATATTAACAATTCAACCGTCTATGTAAACGTTCTATATAGCGCCAATGCATCAGTAGCAAATGCAGTATATATGCTTGCAAAATTGGGAAGTCGTTCTACGGTTAATGCATCGGTTCTTTTGGCTGACTAAGATAGTAGAGTCGACAGATAACTAAAAAAAGTCCGTCGCCCAATCCCGAACGCCTGACATACCTCGGCTGCTGTTTTCTCAGAATTTTGATACAGCACCCGAGCATTCTCCAGCTTGGTGGCGTCAGTCCTCGGTCGGCCACCAGTCCGGCCCCGTGCCTTGGCTGATGCCCTGCCTGCTGCAGCACGCTCCGCCTTCAACTCCCGCTCCATTTGATTGATTGCGCCAAGGATCGACAAAAACGCCCGTCCGGTGGCGGTGCTGGTGTCGATGTGCTCTCGCAAAGAAACAAGCTGTACGCTCCGCTCCTCAAAAACTTTCACCAGAGACAGCAGGTGCATCAACGAACGGGTCATTCGAGACAGCTCAGCCACAACTACGGTGTCCCCCTCTCGCAGGAATTCCAATAGCCGATCCCACTCAGGGCGGGACTCCTTAACACCGGATATCTTATCTTCAAATATCCGCTCACAACCAGCCGCCTTCAGTAGATCAAGTTGCGAATCAAGATTCTGATCTTTTGAACTTACCCGTGCATAGCCAATACGTGACATCGCTCCCACACTGTGCAATTACCTGATAAACCGTGGCCTTTTTACACCTTGAATCTGGCAGAGGTTATTGCACCCTTTCTATCCATTGATCAGAGGGTACCGAACCCTCTGGTGGACCGGTGCAAGAAGTACACTTTTTGCACCGTCCGCTTGCGACAGAAAGGCTGGGACGTACAATGATAAAAACTGAGCGTATGTCATGACTAGAATCCAGAAACAAGAAAGCCATCCTGAAGAAAGAGCAGTTTCAGAACCTGGGTCAGTTCCATAAACAGTTGTACCTTGCGGCGTTGATTTCTATGGGGGTATCTGAAACAAGCCTCAAGCGGGTTGAACTGGCGATGGGACCTGCCCAACACGGAATGCGGAGGAAAGTGTCACCGCAGCCATTGAACTTTTACGGAAAACCGAAGAGCTTTAAGTGCTTGTTGGAAAATCTAAGTTCTAAATCTATAAAAAACTCGTAAAAAAGGGTATTGGGGATGCTCCTGAATAACCTTTTTATTTTTTGGATGATGGTAGCCAGCAGTTAGGGTATATTCAGTTGCCCATAATTTACATAATTTAGAGGATTACGCTGAAATGGAAAAGTCGGAATTAAGTGAGCACATTCTGTCTGTTTGGAATAATAATCCTCACAGGGAAGCCCTGAAAATTATTGCAAAAAAATACAGAAAGTCACCCACGAAATTTACGATGCTGGATACTAGGGATAGCTTGGTTTCTAGGCTCATAGTTATGGCAGATGAAGAATCGTTGCCTATAACCAATCCCAAAAAGCCGAACTGGTTTCAGGACTGGATAGTTGTTGATGTAGAAGTGGCGAATAATATCTTTTGCGATGAAATAATTCCTGGTTTAAAAACCACCCCAAAAGAACTCGAAAAGTACATCATCACAT
>JAJTBI010000054.1 GCA_021286935.1 Geobacteraceae bacterium | reverse complement strand
CAGCATATCAATAAGTTCAGGGATCATTTTGTCTGTCTTTTTTGCGTCACCATATGCTCTGTAAAGGTTCTGCATTTCCTTTATGGTCAAGCCCATTTCCTTTAGCTTGAGTATAAACCTGATCCTGCGGACCATATATGGCGTATATCCCCTGTTTGCCCTGTCAAACCTCTCAACGGATTCTATAATACCGACTTCTTCCCAATAACGAAGAGTCCTGGTGGAAATCCCCAGGTCAGTACAAAGCTCACCAATCGCCGTAATTTCGCTTGATTCCTGTGTGATGTCCTCCATAGCACTCCTCTTGAAAAGTATGGCGTTTTTTGTGTAACCCCGCTTTTAAAATTATGACGTTAACGTAAGAAAAATGAAACATAAAAAACGCATCGCTACTGCATGCGACAAAAGAAACAGTGTTTCTTTTGTTATTATAAATAAAAACGAGTAATTGCAAAGATCAATGATGGATAGTTTAAATTTTATTTAACGGCGTTAAAAAAAATATTGACTTGCGCGTAAACGAAATATAAACAAGCGACAGTGATGTATATGTAAAAATATAGTGCCACAGGATCACTTTATTACGGCGTGTTAAGGTTTTATCATAGGATACAGGTACATTTTTGATCTGTGCGTAAAAGTCAAAAGGAGGACGATTATGTCAGAGTTTCTCAGTCGGATCAGGAAGAAGAGTTTGCATTCGAAAATAATGCAGGCTGAGGACACCATCCCGTTCTTCAAGAATGGCATGGACTTGGCGTGGTCAGGATTTACCCCTGTGGGTTATCCGAAGGTGGTGCCGTTGGCGTTGGCAGATTATGTTGAGCAGAACAATCTGCAGGGCAAAATGCGTTTCAACCTGTTTATCGGGGCGTCCATCGGGCAAGAGGTAGAAGATCGCTGGGCATCCCTGCAGATGACCGACAAACGCTGGCCCTATCAGACCGGCAAGGTTATTCAAAAACAGGTAAACGACGGTACAGTACGGATGGGTGACAAGCACCTTTCGTTGTATGCCCAGGATCTTGGATATGGATACTACACCAAAGAGCGCGGCGGCGGATTTGACCTTGGCCTGGTCGAGGCCTCCGGCATTGCCGAGGATGGCAGTATCATTCTGGCCGGTTCAATCGGTTCGGCAACCGAGGTCATCCAGTTTTCAGACAAGCTGATCATTGAGATCAACACCGCCATTCCTTCCTTTGAAGGGTTGCATGACATCGTCATGCTGGAAAAGCCCCCCTTCCGCAAGCCGTATCTGATCAGTCGTGTTGATGATCGCATCGGCACCCTGCATGTCCCCTGTGACCATGACAAGATCATTGCGATCGTTGAATCGCAGAAGCCTGATAAAGGTCGCGCACTTGGTCCGCCGGATGAGATTTCCGAACTGATCGCCGGCAATATTCTGGATTTCTTCATGGCAGAGGTGAAGGCCGGCCGGTTGCCCAAAAATCTGCTGCCGCTGCAATCTGGCGTCGGCAATATTGCCAATGCTGTGGTTGGTGGCCTGGTGAATGGCCCGTTCAGTAACCTGAATGTCTGGACTGAGGTTATTCAGGACACCATGCTGGATTTCTTTGACTCCGGTAAGCTGAACTTTGCGTCATCAACCTCATTATCCCTTTCAGAGCCAGGCTTTGAGCGTCTGTACAACAACTGGGAAAAATACACCAGCAAGGTTGTGCTCCGGCCTATGCAGATCAGTAACCATCCTGAACCAATCCGTCGCCTGGGTGTTATCGCCATGAATACGCCGGTCGAGTTTGACATCTATGCCCATGCTAACTCCACCCTGGTGGGCGGCACACGGATGGTGAATGGCATTGGCGGTTCAGGTGACTTCCTGAGAAACGCCGGCCTGTCAATCATGCATACACCTTCAACCCGTCCTTCAAAAAATGACCCGACCGGCATTAGCTGCGTTGTCCCGTTTGCAACCCACGTTGACCATACGGAGCATGATCTTGATATCCTGGTTACCGAGCAGGGGCTGGCAGACCTGCGTGGTCTGTGCCCACGGGAGCGCGCCCGCGAGATTATCAGCAAGTGTGCCCACCCTGACTACCGGCCAATCCTGACCGAGTACTACGAGCGTGCGGAAAAAGAGTGCTTTGCCCGTGGCGTAGGGCATGAACCCCATATGCTCTTTAAGGTATTCAAGATGCAGGAAAACCTGGCAGTCAACGGCACCATGAAAATAGCAAGCTGGGAATAAGGAGATGCCTCCTAAAGCCAGAGAATTCGGACATAAATACGAGGTGCAGAATATCCATTTCGTGCTGGATATTCTGCAGGTCCTCAGTGTGTCCCGTACTGGTGAAAGTCTTGCAAGCTTTGTTGAAAAAATGCCGGAGACAAGTAAAAACAAGGTGTTCAGAATCTTGCAGACCCTTGAAACCCATACCTTCGTGTCAAGAAACAGCGACGGTGATTATCTTCCTGGTCCTTGGGCCTACAGGTTGGCGAGAGGCATTATTGAGAATGATCATACTATTTCCATGGCTCGCGATGTACAGGAACAGCTGGCAACTGCCACTCAAGAGGCCGTCTATCTTGGTGTACTAAAAGAAGATAAAGCTACCCTGACAGAACTGGTGGAATGCAAGAAAATGGTAAGGGCGGCAAACTGCATAGGTGAATCATTACTGATCACGGATGGCGACCTGATCGGAAGCACACCAGCAAGCAAGATATATGTCGCCAGAAATACGCTTCTGGAAGAGGTGGCTACCATAACAGCCGCAGTCAACATTGGTGCTGGAGCTCCTTCTCTGGCGCTTGTCATAGTTCTGCCTGCATTAAGGATGTCTGAACAACGCCTCACCTCACAACTTGCACCCCTCGTAGCGTATTATGCAGAACGTCTGACTGAAATGTATGGATTACGAGAGTTAACGTTGTATGGGGATAAAACTGAAGCAGTCCTGGAAGACACTGCACCGATACGAGCTTTACTGAGGCATCAAAGAAACGTAGCAAGTGGCAGTCAAACCTATAAGAAATTGGAGGATAACCATGTCAGAGCAAACGTATGATTGGAGCAGTATTGCAAAACATCCAAAATATCTGGAACTAAAGCAAAAGAAGCGGACGTTTCTGTTTAGCTGGTGGATTGGATCAACGATTTACTATTTTTTGCTTTCCCTTTTGTCGGCATATGCGCCAAGCCTGTTCAAGGTCAAGATGATAGGGGTAGTGAATTTCGGCTACCTGTTCATACTCTCACAGTTTGTTATGTGCATTGTTGTTGCGCTGGTTTACACGAAGGTTGCCAACAATCAGTTTGATCGTTTGACTGATGAACTGACCCAAAGTCTTCAAAAGGAGGGGGCGATATGATAGGCAGATTTTTCTTTGTTAGCCTTTTTATGGCACTATTCTGTTCAAGCGTTCTGGCAGCAGAGCCGGTAAAACCGGCAGCATCCGGAACACCGAATACTACTGTCCAGGCTGCCACTGTTGCAGCTCCCGCAGCCCAACCCGTAGCAGCCACTGCGGCAAAGCCGATAGAAGCTCCAAAGGTTGCAGTGCCTGCACTCAACAAGGTAAGGCCTAACCGGGGCATTACCATAGGGATGTTTGGTGTGATTATAGCCATTACCCTGGGCGTTGTGGTCTGGGCAGCTAAAAAAACCACGACTGCTTCGGATTTTTATGCTGCAGGCGGCGGCGTCACCGGGCTGCAAAACGGTTGGGCCATTGCCGGAGACTACATGTCGGCTGCATCGTTTCTGGGGATGTCAGGCCTGATCTCACTCTATGGCATTGACGGCTTCATGTATGCCGTTGGACCAGCATTTTCCTTTATTGCAATCCTGCTGGTAATTGCTGAACCATGTAGAAATGCTGGTAAATTTACGCTTGGCGATATTTTGTCATTCCGTACTTCAGCCAAACCGGTTCGTGCAGTGGCTGCAGTATCCACAGTTACGGTTTCTCTTTTTTATCTTATTGCCCAGATGGTGGGTGCCGGCAAGTTGATGCAGGTGCTGCTTGATATTCCTTACAAAGTGTCGGTTATCGGCGTCGGCATATTGATGGTTGGATACGTTGTATTCGGCGGTATGAAGGCCACAACCTGGGTGCAGATTATCAAGGCCGGATTGTTGATGAGCGGGACGGTTCTGCTTGCCTTCCTGGTTATGGCAAAAGCAGGATTTAACCCGGTAACCTTGTTTACTGATGTGGTTAACAGCCCGCAAATTCAGGATCATGTTCGTATTAACCTTCTAAAAGACGCAATTCCCAAAGAGGGCTTTGATTACGGTCAACGTTTTCTGGAACCGGGGCTCTTTTTGAAAAACCCGCTTGATCAGATCTCTCTTGGCGTTGCCTGGGCCTTGGGCGCAGCAGGTCTACCCCATATTCTGATGCGCTTTTTTACGGTTCCAAGCGCCAAGGAAGCCCGTAAGTCAATTGTTATTGCACTGTTTATCAATTCCAGCTTTTTCTTCCTGATCAACCTGATCGGTTTTGGCGCTGCCCTCTATTTGACCCCGCAACTGATCAGTTCAGTTGACAAAGGCGGTAACATGGCAACCCTGCTGCTTGCCCAGCTTTTGGGAGGGGGGGCTGGTTCACTGGGCGGAGATATCTTCCTGGCCTTTATTTGCGCCGTAGCCTTTGCAACCATCCTGGCAGTTGTCTCCGGACTGGTGCTGGCTGCTTCTGCTGCAATCGCCCATGACGTGTATGTCAACATTGTCATGGATGGCAAGGCCGATCAGCATACCCAGGTAAAGGTGGCTAAAATTACCTCTCTTGTTGTTGGCATATCTGCCATTGTTATGGGACTGATGGCTGAAAAAGAGAACGTTGTGGCCTTTGTGGCACTGGCCTTTGCTGTCGCGGCCTCAGGTAACTTCCCGGTTCTGATCCTCTCCCTGTTCTGGCGCAACTTCAATACCGCAGGGGTACTTAGCGGTCTTCTGGTGGGCACCATTACTACCCTCGGCCTAGTGATGGTATCACCGGTTATGACCTATCCCCAGCAGATAGCCAATGGCGCCAAAAAAATAATTACGGCGCTGGAAACCAAACAGGCTGGTGGATCGGTTCTGAACGAAAAAGAACTTAAGGTATTGGAAAAAGCGCAGGCTGATTTCAAGAAAAACGATGGCGGCACCTCTATGATGGGGCTGAAAGCGCCGCTGTTTCCGTTAAAGAATCCAGGGCTTGTTTCTGCCCCGATCGGTTTTATCGCAGCAATTTTAGGTGCGCTACTTTTCAGAGAGAAACGTGCGGAAGATATGTTTGATGAAATAGAAGTCCGTCAGATCACCGGAATTGGTATTACGAAAGCCTCTGATCACTAGTCGCTTCAATGGAATGGTGGGGGCGGCAATGATGATGCCGCTCCCACCTGCTACACTTTATCTTCAAAGGAGATTTTCTATGTCAAGCGCAGAACGTGCCGGTGATGAAGGCATCAGCCTTTTGTACAACCTGAGCAAGGAAGAACTGGTCAAGATTATTGTGGATGACGCCAAGAACTGGCTGGCCCATGATGGATTGTGGTTTCAGGCAATAGAGCGTCGCTACGGTATGGATGTGGCCGTGGATGCCGATATTGAGGCCTGGCGTTACTTTACGGTTATAGAGGCCAAACGGATTATGGAACGACTGGGAATGAAGCCGGGCGGCGGCATTCCGGCGCTGGTTGAATGCCTGAAGCATCGTTTCTATGCACGTCTTAACCTGCAGGAAAGTATCGAAGTAACAGAAACACGCGCGGTATTCAGGATGCTTGACTGCCGTGTCCAGTCTGCACGCAAACGTAAGGGGCTGGCGGATCACCCCTGTAAATCGGTTGGTATTGTCGAGTATGGAGAATTTGCAAAGACCATTGACCCGCGTATTACCACCCGTTGTATCGCCTGCCCGCCGGATCCGCATCCGGAAGAATTCTGGTGTGCCTGGGAATTTGTCTTACAGGGATAATCAATGCAATCAAGAGGAGAGTGCCATGCAGGAAGCGCAAGAGACGTACAAGACAAAGCATAAATTACGCTTTGTGACCGCAACCAGCCTGTTCGACGGCCACGACGTTTCTATAAATATAATACGTAGAATTCTCCAGGCCTCTGGCGCGGAAGTGATTCATCTTGGCCACAATCGTTCGGTAGATGAAATTGTGACGGCTGCCATTCAGGAAGATGCCCACGGCATAAATATCAGCAGTTATCAAGGGGGCCATGTCGCGTTTTTCAAGTATACGATGGATCTGCTGAGTGAGCGTGGAGCCGACCACATCAAAGTTTTTGGCGGCGGCGGCGGTGTTATTATCCCCGATGAAATCAAAGAGATTGAAGATTACGGCGTAACCAAAATCTTTTCACCTGAGGATGGACGGCGTATGGGCCTGCAGGGCATGATCAATTTCATGCTTGAGCAGTGTGATTACAGTCTGGAGCGTGATCCCGAAGTTGAGCTGCAGAAATTGCAACATCAGGACATCCGGGCGATTAATACAATCATTACCCTTGCCGAAGATTCGGTGCATGCCGGTAGTGAGCAGGGGTATGGCAGGCTGCGGTCACAGGTAAAGGATATGGTCAGGCCGGTGCCGGTGCTTGGGATTACCGGAACCGGTGGCGCAGGCAAAAGCTCGCTATGTGATGAACTGGTGCTCCGTTTTATGCGTGATTTCCCGGAAAAAAGCGTGGCCATCCTGGCTGTTGACCCTTCTCGCCAGCGTACCGGTGGCGCGCTGCTGGGGGACCGGATCAGAATGAACTCCATTGCCGGAAAGCGTGTGTACATGCGCTCACTGGCTACCCGTGATTCACGTTCCGAGCTCTCGCTAGCGATTCAGGATGCCCTTGATGTTGTGCGTGCATCCGGATTTGATCTGGTCATTATTGAAACATCAGGTATCGGTCAGGGGGATGCCTCGGTGGTACCGATCTGTGACCTCTCTCTGTATGTCATGACTTCAGAGTTCGGGGCGCCGACACAGCTTGAAAAGATCGATATGCTTGATTTTGCTGATCTGGTTGCCATTAATAAATTTGAACGTAAAGGTTCTGAAGATGCCTTGCGGAACGTCAAGAAACAGTATCGTCGCAATCGGGTGATGTTTGATGTGCCGGATGAGCAGGTTCCGGTCTATGGTACCATCGCCTCCCAGTTCAATGACCCCGGAACATCGGTACTCTACCTTGCCCTGCTTGAAAAGCTGAATGAGAAGAAACAGCTTGGATGGCAATCAAAGCTGGTCATTACGGATCGTGACAGCCTGAGCAAGACGGTGATACCTGTTGACAGAATTCACTATCTTGGGGAAATAGCCCAGACCGTTCGGAACTACCGTAAAAATGTTATGCAGCAGAGTTCTGTTGTCAGGACACTGCATCAACTACGGTCCAGCCAGGCGATGTTGCCGGAAGGATCGCACACGGCAGGCGAACTGGCAGCCCTGATCAGGGGTTGTGAGCAGAGGCTTCATGATGAACCTCGACAACTGCTCGGCTGCTGGGATGAGCTGAAAGATGCCTATAGCAAGGACGCTCTGGTCACCAAAGTACGTGACAAGGAGATCAGGACAGAGCTGTTTACCACCAGTCTTTCCGGTACAAAGATTCCGCGGGTCAGCCTGCCCAGATACACTGACCAGGGGGATATCCTGTCATGGCTGATGCTGGAAAATCTGCCCGGATATTTCCCTTACACTGCCGGTGTCTTTCCGTTCAAGCGTGCTGAAGAGGATCCCAAGCGGCAGTTTGCCGGAGAGGGGAGCCCTGAACGGACCAACCGCCGCTTCCATTACCTCTGTCAGGATGATGGGGCCAAGCGGCTTTCCACAGCCTTTGACAGCGTGACTCTCTACGGTGCAGATCCTGATTATCCGCCTGATATCTACGGCAAGGTCGGTGAGAGCGGTGTTTCTATCTGCACAGTGGAAGATATGCGGAAGCTGTTTGCCGGATTTGATCTTTGCGCCCCTTCAACCAGTGTCTCCATGACCATTAACGGCCCGGCTCCGGCAATGCTGGCCATGTTCTTCAATGTTGCCATCGACCAGCAGGTCAAGCAGTTCAAGATCAAAAATGACCGCAGCCCGAACGACACAGAGTATCAGAAGATAAAGGCTGATACCCTCCAGAACGTTCGCGGCACGGTGCAGGCAGACATTCTGAAGGAAGATCAGGGACAGAACACCTGTCTGTTCTCCATAGATTTTGCCCTGAAGATCATGGGGGATATGCAGCAGTACTTTATTGATCAGAAGGTGCGGAACTACTATTCGGTCTCAATCAGTGGCTACCATATTGCTGAAGCTGGGGCCAATCCGGTTACCCAGTTGGCACTGACCCTTTCAAATGGCTTTACCTACGTTGAGTATTATCTTTCCCGTGGCATGCATATTGACGATTTTGCCCCGAATCTCTCCTTCTTCTTCAGTAACGGTCTTGATCCCGAATACTCTGTGATTGGCCGGGTTGCCAGAAGAGTGTGGGCTGTGGCCATGAGAGAAAAGTACGGTGCCAATGAGCGTAGCCAGAAGCTGAAGTACCATATTCAGACCTCGGGTCGTTCGCTGCATGCGCAGGAAATGGCTTTTAATGACATTCGTACTACCCTGCAGGCGCTGATAGCCATTTATGACAACTGTAACTCACTGCATACCAATGCCTATGATGAGGCGGTGACCACGCCGACAGAAGAGTCGGTCCGGCGGGCAATGGCTATCCAGATGATTATCACCAAGGAGTTTGGTCTGGCTAAGAACGAGAACCCTGTTCAAGGCTCGTTTATCATTGAAGAGCTGACTGATCTGGTGGAAGAGGCTGTCATGATGGAGTTTGAGCGGTTGGATCATCGCGGTGGTGTGTTGGGTGCTATGGAAACCCAGTACCAGCGGAGCAAGATCCAGGATGAATCAATGCTGTACGAGCATAAAAAGCATAACGGTGAACTGCCGATTATTGGTGTCAATACCTTCCTGAACCCGCGTGCTGATGAGGAAGGGTATGAGATACCGGGAGAACTGGCCAGAGCAACCATTGAGGAGAAGGAGCAGCAGATCGGTAACCTGCGCACATTCCAGGAGCTGCATAAGGATAAGGCACCCTATGCCCTTGAGCGCCTCAAGGAGGTTGCCGTTGCCGGAGGCAATATTTTCGCAGAAATGATGGAAACAGTAAAATATGCTTCACTTGGTCAGATTACCCAGGCGCTGTTTGAGGTTGGAGGCCGGTACCGCAGGAATATGTAGCCAGGAAAGGGGGCGTGATATGGAAGGCGGGCATCAGGAAAAACCGGCCGTCAGTTGCGGCAACTGCAGCGCCATCTGGCGCACAAAAGGGACAACAAACTGCTGGAGTGAACCGGCCACACGGCCCGGCAGGCCGGAAAACTGCCCCAGCAATCATCATACCGGCATAGTTGAAGAAGCTTTTGAGGAACTTAAAGGCGAGGGTGAAGACGCTCGATTGGCGAAGGTTGCTTCGATAGTTGAAGGGCTTTGCTATGAAGCGGTTGAGGGATCTGATGCGGTATGCGCAAGGTGGAACAGAATTGAGGACACCGTAGCACTGGCAAAGCTGATGGGGTGGAAGAAGATTGGCATTGCCACCTGTATCGGCCTGCTTGAGGAAACACGGCAGCTTGACCTGATACTGAAGGCCCAGGGTCTTGAGCCATTCAGTGTCTGCTGCAAGTCCGGCAGCATAGACAAACTGGATGTGGGAGTCGCCGAACATGAAAAAATTAGACCAGGAACATTTGAGCCAGCATGTAACCCGATTGCACAGGCTCGTATTCTGTCTGAGTACGGGACAGAGATGAATATTATAGTTGGCCTGTGTGTTGGTCATGACATGCTGTTTGCCAAACATTCCAAGGCACCCGTAACCACTATGGTCACCAAGGATCGGGTGACCGGACATAACCCTGTTGCTGCCCTGTATGGTCAAAACTTTTATTACAAGAGATTGCAAAAATTGCCAATTTTACCGGATGCAAAGCCTATTATCTGATTGGATCAGTCTGGAGGGATTTATGGATATTTTCCAAGTAATAAGGGACAGACGTAGTATCCGCAAATACAAGGACACGCCTGTTGAGCAGGACAAGATAGAGCAAATCCTGGAGGCGGCCCGTCTGGCGCCTTCCTGGAAAAATATGCAGTGCTGGCGGTTTCTTGTGGTGCGTGACCCTGCCAAACGCAGTGCGCTGCTGGATGCCTTTCCTGATGACAATCCCGGCAAGAAGGCGATTGCCACCGCGCCGGTAGTTGTTCTGGTCTGCGCTGACCCGGCGGAATCGGATGTGGAAAACGGGATTGCCTACTATATAGCCGATACCGCCATTGCCTTTGAGCACCTCTGTCTGGCCGCCCATGCGGTTGGGCTCGGCACCTGCTGGATGGGCTGGTACGATGAGGCTGTGATTAAGGCGCGCTTTAAAATTCCTGAGCAGATCAAGATTATTGGCATAACCCCCCTGGGATATCCTGATCAGGAGCCGAAACCGCGTCCACGCAAGGAACTGTCCGAGATTGCCTATTATGATGCCTGGCCAAGCAACTAGGCAGTACACCAAGGAGGCGACACAATGATAACCCTGGATGAATCACGGCAGCGCATGGCTACAATGCAGGAGATGTTAAAGGGTAAGGGGCTTGACGGCGCTCTCTTTATCATTCCGATTGATGTCTATTACTTTACCGGAACCCGTCAGAACGCCACACTTTGGCTGCCAGCTGACGGAGAACCGGTGTTGCTGGTGCGTAAAAGCCTGGAGCGGGCCAGACAGGAAAGCCCGCTCACGGATATTCGCCCCTTTCCTTCAAGCAAGGAGTTTGCTGCGGTCATTCCGGAAAGCGCCCGCAGAATCGGTATGACCTTTGACGCTGCACCTGTTCAACAGCTTAATTTTTATTCAAAACTGCTTTCAGGACGTGAATTTGTCGATATCTCACCACTTAACCGGGATATCCGGTCGGTTAAATCCGGTTTTGAGATCGAGCAGATCAAGATTAGTGGAACATGTCTGAGCTCCATATTTACCCAGGTGCCGGAGTTCCTGAAGGCCGGTATGCGGGAACTTGACCTGTCGGCAGAGTTTGAATACCGTTTGCGTAAGGCGGGTAATGAAGGCTATGTGCGTATGCGTGCCTTTAATCAGGAACTTTCCCAAGGACTTGCCGTTTCTACCGGCGCACCCAGTTACGGTTTTTTTGATGGCGCAGTAACGGGAAAGGGACTTTCCTGCGCTTCTCCGCAGGGCGCCTCACTGGATGTTATACAGGAAAACTCCCCGGTTCTTATTGATTACACCGGCGTGTTTAATGGTTATATCACTGATATGACAAGAATGTTTGTCATCGGAAGCCTGGATGAAGAACTGAAACATGCTTTTACCGTGGCTCTTTCGATTCAAAATTACTTGCAGCGCTCACTGCTGCCGGGGGCAATCTGTGAGGAACTGTTCCTTGCATCGGTTGAGATGGCTGAAAAAGCCGGATTGTGTGCCTGTTTCATGGGTATGCCCGGAGAGCAGGCCCGTTTTGTCGGTCACGGGGTAGGGCTTGAGCTTGATGAATTCCCCGTTATTGCACAGGGATTTAAAGTCCCGCTGCAGATTGGCAACAGCATTGCCATAGAACCAAAATTTGTTTTTCCCGGCAAGGGTGTTATCGGTATTGAAAACACCTTTGTGGTGACTCCTGACGGTGGACTCAAAATCACCGATATTCCTGACGACATTATCTATCTTTAAAGCATACCTCCGGATTTTCCCGGCAGGGAATTCGGAGGCTGCCAGATGTTTGTGAACTGTTGGAAAAAATCACCACAATCCGCATACAATAAATTATAAAGTTGTTTCTTTTTTGGTTGACATGCACGTAAACGGAATATAGTATTTTTGCAACTTGCCAGGAGGGTCTGCTCATGAGTTCAGAGGTATTTGTTGTTGAAGGAAAAAGAACACCGTTTGGTTCTCTTGGAGGCGTGCTGGTGGACGTTGATGCCACCGCTTTAGGGACAACGGTTATCAAGGGTCTGCTTGAAGCTGCATTGCTTGCTCCGGAGACTATTAACGAGGTAATCATCGGCCAGGTACTTTCCGGCGGCTGCGGCCAGGCTCCGGCCCGGCAGGCGATGCGTGGTGCCGGAATCCCGGATAGCGTTCCCGCCCTGACCATCAACAAAGTCTGCGGTAGCGGCCTGAAATCTGTCATGCTCGCGGCAGACGCCATCAGGCTGGGAGAATCCGGACTGGTGGTTGCCGGTGGTATGGAGAATATGTCGCTTGCTCCCTACTTCCTGAAGAAAGCCCGCAGTGGCTACCGGATGGGCAATGGTGAACTGATCGACCTGATGGTCTACGACGGCCTGACCGACCCGTACACAGGTCGACATATGGGTGAAATCGGCGAAGCCAGCGTTGAGCGCAACGGTCTGACTCGGGACGAACAGGATGCCTTTGCCATACGCTCATATCAACTGGCCCAGGCCGCTGTAAGAGATGGGATCTTTAAAGACGAGATCGTCCCTGTAGTTAAAACAGTAAAAGGTGCTGAAACTATTATTGCTGACGATGAGGAACCGTTCAAGGTTGATTTTGACAAGGTATCCAAGCTTAAGGCAGTATTCAAAAAAGACGGAACAATCACTGCCGGCAACGCCTCCACCATCAACGACGGCGCAGCCATGCTGCTGCTGGCAGGTCAGACTGCTGTTCAGAAACACAACCTGAAACCAAAGGCTCGCATCGTTGCACAGGCTACAGAAAGCCGTCATCCGGACGAATTTCCCGAAGCGCCGATCGGCGCCATAGCCAAAGCCTGCGCCCGGGCCGGTCTCTCCGTTAACGACATCGACCTGTTTGAAATCAACGAAGCCTTTGCCTCCGTAGCCCTGCTTGCCATTAAAGCACACAATATCCCCATGGATAAGGTCAATGTCAACGGCGGCGCCTGCGCCATAGGCCATCCGATCGGCGCCAGCGGGGCACGCCTTGCCGTAACTGTCATACGTGAACTGGCTCGCCGCCAGAAACGCTACGGCCTTGCCACCCTCTGTATCGGTGGCGGTGAAGCGGTTGCCGTGATCTTCGAACGACTCTAACAGGAGGAACAGGATATGATTACACGTATCGGCGTATTGGGGGCAGGCCAGATGGGCAACGGCATCGCCCATGTTTTTGCACAGTTCGGCTACGAAGTTGTCCTCTACGACATTGCATCGGCCCAGCTTGACAAAGCGGTCGCCACCATCCAGCAAAACCTTGACCGGCAGGCCAAAAAAGGGGCCATACCCCAGGAACTTATCAAAGAGACCATGGGGCGTATCACCACGACCCAGGATATGGCTGATCTCGCTGCCGTTGACTTTGCCGTTGAAGCGGTCACGGAATATGAGCCACTAAAGCTGGAAATCTTCCGTAAACTGGACAGCATCATCAAGCCGGAGGCCTACCTTGCCTCAAACACCTCATCCATTCCGATCACCAAGATCGCTGCCGTAACCAGCCGCCCGGAAAAGGTGATCGGCATGCACTTCATGAACCCGGTGCCTGTAATGAAACTGGTCGAGGTAATCCGGGGCCATGCCACCAGCGATGAAACCTTTGCTGCCACTGCGGAGCTGGTTGCAAGGCTTGAAAAAGAGATGGCTGTCTCACAGGACTACCCTGGCTTCATTGTCAATCGCATCCTGATGCCGATGATCAACGAAGCGGTCTTTGCCCTTTATGAAGGCATCGCCACAGCAGAAGACATAGACAAGGGGATGAAGCTCGGCACCAACCAGCCGATGGGTCCCCTCACCCTTGCCGACTTCATCGGGCTTGATACCTGTCTGGCAATCATGCAGGTTCTCTATGACGGCTTTAAAGACCCCAAATACCGCCCCTGTCCACTGCTGGTCAAAATGGTAAATGCCGGATATATGGGGCGCAAGTCGGGTCGCGGTTTTTACACCTATCAGTAGACGAGGAAAACCATGGAATACACCAACCTGCTTATTGCAAAAAACAGTGGAATCGCCACCCTGACCATCAACAGCCCCAGGACACTCAATGCACTCAACAGTGCAGTACTGAGTGAACTGGAATGCGCCCTGTATGAGCTTGATCTGGATCAGGAAACAAAGGTCGTTGTGATGACCGGAGCTGGCGAAAAGGCCTTTGTGGCCGGAGCCGACATCAAGGAGATGTCAGAGATGAACTCCTTTGAAGGGCATCAATTTGGCCTGAAAGGCCAGCGGGTGATGCTGTTCATTGAAAAAATGAAAAAACCGGTAATTGCCGCCGTCAACGGCTTTGCCCTGGGAGGCGGCCTGGAACTGGCCCTGGCCTGTGATTTCATCTATGCCTCGGCCAAGGCAAAACTTGGTTTTCCTGAAGTTACCCTGGGGATCATGCCCGGATTTGGCGGCACCCAGAATCTGCCCCGTCGCATCGGTTCCGCAAAAGCCAACGAACTGATCTTTACCGGCAGGATCATTGATGCAGCCCAGGCTCAAACCTGGGGTATAGTCAACCATGTCTTCGCCCCGGAAGAACTGATGCCAAAAGCTCTGGAAACTGCCGCTGCCATAGCAGCAACAGGTACCCTCGGCGTCAGCTACGCCAAAGACGCCATTGCAAACGGCCTCAATATGTCAAAAGAGGATGGTTTCCGTTATGAAGCATCCCTGTTTGGCGTTCTGTTTGCCACCGAAGATCAGAAGGAAGGCATGGGGGCTTTTGTAGAGAAACGCAAGGCAGATTTCAAAGGCAAATAGTAACTTACCCACATATAAGGAGGCTACCATGAATTTTGAGCTATCGCAGGATCATAAAGTATTGCAGGATGCAGTGCGGGATTTTGTCAACAAAGAGATCAAGCCTATTGCTGCACAGATTGACGAAGAACACCATATCCCTGATGCCCTTGTGGCAAAGATGGGAGAAATGGGATTTCTGGGCAGCTACCTGCCTGAAGAATACGGTGGAGCAGGGATGGACATGCTCTCCTACGCCATTGTAATTGAGGAAGTTTCCAAGGCCTGCGGTTCAAGCGGAGTTCTGATCTCGGCCCACACGTCGCTGGCCTGCGGCCCGATCGACACCTTCGGTACTGAAGAGCAGAAGAAGAAATGGCTGCCTGATCTGAATACCGGCAGAAAAATAGGCTGTATCCTGCTGACCGAGCCTGATGCCGGCAGTGATGCAGGCGCCATCACCACAACCTACAGAAAAGAGGGAAATGAGTACATCGTAAATGGCTCCAAGATATTCATCACCAACGGTGGATACCTGGGAACCGGCGTACTGTTTGCAACCAGCGACAAGACCCTCAAGCACAAAGGCGTATCAGCCTTTATCATTGACCTCAAGACACCAGGTGTCTCAATCCTTAAAAATGAAAACAAGATGGGTATTCGCGGAACCTATACAACCGCCTTTGCCCTGGATGATGTACGTATCCCTGCCGAGAACCTGCTTGGGCAGGAAGGCAAAGGCTTTAACATTGCTATGGATACACTGAATGGTGGCAGGGTCGGCATTGCATCCCAGGCACTGGGAATTGCTGAAGGCGCATTTGAACGGGCTCTGGCCTATTCCAAGGAGCGCAAGCAGTTTGGCAAGACCATCAGCGAGCTACAGGCGATTCAGTTCAAGCTGGCCGATATGTATGCCCGGATTGAAACCAGCAAGCTGATCACCTACAAGGCAGCCTGGATGAAGGATGCCCATCTCAACTACATGGTAGAATCAGCGTTGTGCAAGATGCTGGCCTCAGAAACCGCCACGTACGTTACCAAGGAAGCGATCCAGATCCACGGCGGGTATGGCTTCATCTGCGATTACGAAGTGGAGCGGATGTACCGCGATGCAAAGATCACCGAGATCTACGAAGGCACCAATGAAGTGCAGCGTGTCGTCATTTCCAAGGCACTCCTGGGGTAACTGTAATGTCCATCAGCCGTGAACTATACTGGAACATAGGGCATGGCGTTGTGCTGCCTATGTACCTGCTGGTCATAGCGGCGAGCCTGGTGATGCTCTGGGGCTTCTGGCAGCGTTTTTGCCACTGGCGTCAGGGCAAGCCGCTCAACCGTTTTGACTGTTATGACGAGCGTGTGCGCCGTTTGATCAAGGAGATGTTTGGCCAGGAAAAGGTCTACCGTGTCAAAAGCGGCGGTATCTATCACGCCCTGTTCTTCTGGAGTTTTCTGACACTGTTCATCGGCACCTTACTGGTCATGCTGCAGGCTGACCTGTTAACCCCCCTGTTGCAGATCAACCTGTTGCAGGGGGAGTTTTACAAAGCCTTCTCACTGGTGCTTGATCTGGCTGGCCTGGCAGCTATCGTCATGCTGGCGGGCCTGTTCATCCGGCGCTTCATCATTAAGCCACAAGGCCTTGAAACCACCCCGGACGACTACCGGGTGCATGCCATGCTGTTTGGCATCCTGATCAGCGGTTTTTTGATCGAAGGGGCTCGCATGGCTGCCACCGAACTGGTACAGAACCCAGGCCTGGCTTTGTATTCACCGGTAGGTCTTCTGGTTGCCAACTCCATGGCCACCGTCAGCCCCGACGGACTGCTGCTGATCCATAAAACCTTCTGGTGGCTTCACTTTGCCCTTGTGCTGGGCTTCATCGCCTCTCTGCCGTACACCAAACTCAAGCATATTGCCCTGGCCAGCGCCAATGCCTTCCTCGCCCCGCTTGAAGAAAAAGGGAGCATTGCCACCATCAACATGGAAGATGAAGAGGCAGAACAGTTCGGTTCCGCAACAGCGGCCGACCTCACCTGGAAAGACCGCTTTGATGCTGACGCCTGTATCAGCTGCAAGCGGTGTCAGGATGTCTGCCCGGCATATGCCACTGACAAGCCGCTCTCGCCCATGAAACTGATCAAGCAGATCGGCGAGGCAGCCAAGGCCGGCCAGCAGACATCATTGCCTGAAACCATCGGCGAAGACGCCATCTGGTCCTGTACCACCTGCCGTGCCTGCCAGGATATCTGCCCGGCCAACAACGAGCATGTCAACAAGATCCTTGAGATCAGGCGCAACCTGACCCTGATGGAAGGTTCCTTCCCCGGTGAAGAGGTGCGTACTGCCATTGGCAACCTTGAAGTCAACAGCAACCCGTTCGGCATGGCCTTTGCGGCCCGCGGTGACTGGGCAGAGGGGCTGCCGGTGGCAAAGGTCAATCAGGGAGAAGAGGCCGACATCCTCTACTTCGTTGGCTGCTACGCCTCCTTTGACAAACGCAACCGTGAAATAGCCCGTAACTTCGTCACCATCTGCAACGCCGCCGGGATAAAGGTCGGTATCCTGGGCAAAGACGAAAAATGCTGTGGAGAACCTGCCCGCAAGCTGGGGAACGAATATCTCTACCAGATGCTGGCCCAGGAAAACATCGAGACCATCAAGGCCACCGGCATCACAAAGATCGTCACCACCTGTCCGCACTGCTTCAATACTTTAAGCAGAGATTACAAGGATCTAGGCTTTGAGATTGAAACCGAGCACTACACCACCTACATCAACCGCCTGATCCGTGACAACCGGTTAAAACTCGACAAAGGCGCCCCCCTGGACTGCACCTACCATGACTCCTGCTACCTGGGGCGCTACAAGGATATCGTCGCAGAGCCGCGGGCAATCCTTGCCGCTGCCGGTTGTCAGGTGCGTGAGATGGAGCAATCCGGCTACGACAGCTTCTGCTGCAGCGCCGGCGGTGGCCGGATCCTTGCCGAAGAAAAGATCGGCAGCCGGATCAACGTTGCCAGGGTCAAACAGGCCGAAGCCACCGGCGCCCCCGTACTGGTCAGCCACTGCCCCTTCTGCCTCACCATGTTTGAAGACGGCATCAAAACCGGCGGCTGTGAAGAAACCCTGAAAGTACGAGATCTGTCCGAGATAATTGTTGAAAGAATAGGAGGTAGAGCATGAAAATCCTGGTATGCATCAAACAGGTTCCCGACATGGAATCCCGCTTCAAACCGGCAGCCGACGGCCTCTGGTTTGAAGAAACCGACCTTGCCTGGCGGATGAACGAATACGACGAATACGCAGTAGAACAGGCAGTCCAGCTCAAAGAACAACTGGGCAGCGAACCTGAACTGACCATCCTTTCCATCGGTCCGGATCGGGTTGTAGAAGCGATCAAAAAAGCACTGGCAATGGGCGCTGACAAGGCTGCCCACATACAGGACAGCGCATCCCATCACAAAGATCCCTGGCAGATCGCCTCAATCATCGCCGCATATGCCAAAGACAACGGCTTTGACCTGATCTTAACCGGCATGCAGTCCCAGGATCGCGGCTCCGCCCAGGTCGGTGTACTCGTCGCCGAACTGCTGGGTCTTTCCTGCGCCACCACCCTGATCGGCTTCAGCTACGACGACGGCATAGTCAGTGCCAAGCGAGAGCTGGAAGGCGGTCTTAAAGGCCTGGTCACCCTGCAGCTTCCTGCCCTGGTCACCTGCCAGCTGGGTCTCAACGTACCCCGTTATCCCACCCTTCCCAACATCATGAAGGCCAAAAAGAAAGAGATCCAGGCCATCCCGGTAGCCACCCTGCTGAGCGAACAGGCCAGCGCCCCCACCACCGGTTTCTATCCCCCTGCCCGCAAAGGTGGCGGTATCGTACTGGAAGGCGACGTAGCAGACCTGGCCCAGAAACTGGTAGCCATCCTCAAAGAAAAAACAACCGTAGTGCGCTAGCGCTACGCCTGCATACAGGAGGAACAGATGAAAGCACTGCTGGTATCTGAATATCGTGAGGGAAAACTCCTCGACACCACCTATTAACTGATCGCCTTTGCCGACAAGCTCGGCGCAGAAAAGTCAGCCGTCCTGATCGGCACCGAATCCGCCGTACCGCAGTTTAACGGCACCGTCCACCTGGCCGACGTACAGGCCCTTGGAGAATACAACCCTGCTGCCCACAAGGCCGCCATCCTGGCTGCTGCAGAAAAGGAACAGGCAGACTGCATTATCTTCAGCCACTCATCCTACGGCTGGGACCTGGCCCCACGTGTGGCCGCCGGACTCAAGGCCGGCCAGGTCACCGAGGTAGTCGCCATCACCGAAAACGGTTATGAAGTCGGCTGCTGCAACGCCAAGATGCGCCGCAGCGTAAAACCTGCCACGGCAAAGACCGTACTGACGGTTCAGGCTGGTGCCTTCACCGCTGTCCAGCCATCAGGCAGCCCGACCATTGAAAAACTCGATATCCCTGCAGACAGCAAAGGGGTCAGCTTTGGCGGCTATGAACCTGCCGAGGCCAAAGATGTAGACCTGACCAAGGCCGAGGTGATTGTCAGCGCAGGTCGCGGTGTGGGCAAAAAAGACAACATCCCGGTGATTGCCGAACTGGCCAGGGCGCTGGGTGGCGAACTGGGAGCAAGCCGTCCGGTGGTGGACTCCGGCTGGGTCGAACACAGCCATCAGGTAGGCACCACCGGTCAGACCGTATCACCCAAGCTGTATGTCGCCTGCGGTATCTCTGGCGCGATTCAGCATCTGGCCGGGATGAAGAAGTCTGACTTTGTGGTGGCTATCAACAAGGATAAGGATGCGCCGATCGGCGAGGTGGCAGATGTGCTGGTGGTGGCAGATGTGATGCAGTTTGTACCGGCGCTGACTGCAGCCTTACAGAAGTAGGAGGGTACGGTGGGCCTCGAACAGGGTTTGGTGCAGGTTTACACCGGTGATGGCAAGGGCAAGACAACCGCTTCACTGGGGTTGGCGCTTCGGGCTGTTGGCCGGGGTCTTAAAGTATGCATCGTGCAGTTCATCAAAGGCGGGGGACAGTATGGTGAGCATCTGGCAGCGCAGAAACTTTCACCATTGCTGGTGATTCATCAGACCGGCAGAGACAACTGGATTTTCAAAGACAAGCTTGATCCCGAGGATATCAATATCGCCCGTCAGGCCCTTGACCTTGCCAAAACGGCGCTGACTGGCGGCGAATACGACCTGGTAATTCTGGATGAGATTAACGGTGCTGTCTGGTTTGGACTGCTCAAGGCAGAAGATATCCTTGGACTTATAGGGGTAAAACCTCCAGATGTGGAGTTGGTTATAACGGGTCGCAGTGCTGATGAAAGGGTGATTGCTGCGGCTGATCTCGTAACGGAAATGAAAGAAGTAAAACATTACTATCAGCAGGGCGTTCAGGCCAGAATCGGCATTGAGAAGTAGAAAGGCTTAGCTGATGGAAATCCTGAAAGGTGTCACAATCATTAACATGGCGCTCAACCTGCCGGGGCCGGCTGCTGCGCAGCGTCTTGGCCGGATGGGGGCCGAGGTTATTAAAGTTGAGCCACCAGG
>JAJTBI010000053.1 GCA_021286935.1 Geobacteraceae bacterium | reverse complement strand
ACCTAGCGCTGCAGAAGCCAAACCTTTTGCAGCTTCGACCAAGGAGCTGATTGCTGAAATACCTGCATCGGCGGCCTTAGCGGTCTGGATGCCTTCAGCCATGCCGTCTTTCCGAACAGCAAAGTCGCCTGCACGGTTCATATGAGCCTGTGCGGCAAAAAAGTTGGTCGGGTTGTCAAGGGCTGAGTTTACCTGCTTGCCTGTCGAAAGGCGCTCCTGTGTACGGTCAATCAATTTGCTGGTACCCTGCAATTGCAGAAGGTTGGAGCGCATGCCTGAGGTCAAGGAAATATCGTTCACTGCCATGGTAGTTCCCCTTTCTGGGTTATTTAATGGTCTTCTGACCATTTAGGTTATTTTCTATATCGGAAGTATCAGAAAAACCCTTTAATACTTTTTTGCGTAGCGAAGATTTTTAATTCGCTCACCACTTTTGCAATTACATCGTCCCAGGCAAAAGCCCTTTCCTGCCTAAAGAGCCTTGCCGACTCGTACCACATGGTATCTTCACGTTCCAGTAGCCAGCGCCAGTCGGGACTGTACGCAAGAAGAATCCAGACAGGAACATTGAGAGCCCCTGCAAGGTGGGCTGGCGCAGAGTCCACCGAAATTACCAGATCTAGCCCTGCTATAAGCGATGCAGAATCTACAAAATTTTTAACACCGTCTTTAAGATCCAGCAACTCAGGCCGACATATTTTTTTTGCACTGCTGAATTGGAGGTCAACGAACTGTATATTACCACACTCTGCCAAAGGTTCAAGGTAACAAGAATTTATAGATCTGTTTCGATCATCATCATGTGTTGGCCTCCCCGCCCAGGCAATGCCTACTTTCAGCTTATCCTCAGCCCCAAGCATCTTTTTCCAGCCTGACACTTCATCCTCATGCAGATTTAGATAAACAGGTGGGCAGGGTATATTTCCCAAAATTGTCGGGAGACTCAACAAAGGTGCCTGATAGTCTATACCCAAAAACCTGTTGCCACGTATAAGCACTTGGGAGACACCGACCGCCCTGGCCAGTAAAACGGCAATATTCTCATCCTGTGCCTCTACAATCAGATTCGCTCCCATTTCAGCCAGAACTTTAGCATAGCGCACAAACTGTATTGAGTCCCCATACCCCTGCTCACACCAGAGCAGGAGGGTTTTGCCACAAACAGGTTCACCCCGCCACCTAGGCAGATCGGCATGGCGCAACTGCACAGTAGAGTTTCGCTTGAATCTGTTCTCGTATTCGCTCCACCCTTCTTCAAAACTACCAGCAAGGAGAAGAGAAATGGAGCGGTTGAATCTTATCTGGCCATCATCAGGCGCAGTTTTAAGTGCCCTGTCAAAATACTCAATTGCTTTGACTGGCTGGGCCTTTGACCGCTTGATGGCGCCCATATTGTTAAGCGCGAGCGTGTTATCAGGATCACTCACAAGGATTTGACTGTAACATGCCTCCGCATCATCTAGTTCATTAAGCCACTGCAAGGCAATGCCTTTTGAGTTTAGCACCCCATTATTAGCAGGTTCATAGACTAACACCGCGTCAAAACAGTCTACAGCCTCCCTGTATCTTTTAAGTTCAATCAACAACTCACCAAGATCAGCTCGGCTTTTATGACACAGGGGATCCACTACCAACGCTTGCCTCAATGCATCAACAGCACCGTTCCTGTCTCCCGCATCTAGATGGCAGAGCGCAAGATTCTGCCATGCCGCCAAAAAACCAGGAGAGTCTTTCACTACCCTCTTAAGCTGTTTGATAGCATTCTCAGTATCCCCTATCCGCTTCAGGGTGTTTGCCAAGTTAAAACGTGCCTCAAAAAATCCAGAACGTAGTGCAAGCGCCTTCTCGTAATACAACACTGACTCCGCATATCGTTCCAGTCGATCCAGCACTGTTCCCAAGTTGTTATAGAGATCAGGGTCCAGTGGGTTCTTCTGAAGGAGACGATGGTACGCGTCTGCAGCCTCAGTGTAGCGGCCTACCATAAAAAGCTCCGCCGCACCCTCAACTCCAGTGGCTAATGGAGGAGACATCCTTACGGTGTGTCCGCCATGCCTATCGGCCAGCGTCAGCCCCAAAGCATGAAACTTCCTCGCCGCCTCGCCCCATGAAAGCTTCTTCATCGCGACACCTGCAGCACTCCCAACTTTTTCCAACAGATCCCTGTTCTCAAAAGCCTGCTCCAGAAGTGCCAGTATCTCATCAACTGAAGCCTCAAACCAGACTCCTGCTGGTTTCCCCTCATGGACAGCAACAACAGGTTCGTACTGCGTCAGACAAAGTGCATTTTCACCATTCACCACATCCATATGTCCCGTCATATCTGACGCAATAACTGGCCTGCCGCAGGCCATGTATTCGCACATGACCATGTTGTTCCCGCCTTCACAACGGTTTGGAAACAATCCAACATCGCTCGAAATGTAGGCTTGCCTCATACTTCGGTTTTCAGCAACCGGATAGAGGATAACCCTTTCAAGCGGGATTTCATTTTCTGCCAAAAGCCTTAAAAAGAGCTGATCACAGGGGAGGTCATTCATCCGAAAGTCAATAATATTTGACTGCTCCATTGTCTTGACGGATGCAGGCCAGTGGTTGTGCCAAGCACAGGCAAGAAACGCCTCAGGATGCTTCTTCATGAATATGCGCATTGCGGCAATGACAAGATCGTGCCCTTTCCGGAACTCAAACTTGCCACCTGAAAAGACGATAAAACGACCATCCGCAGCCCGCGCAGGCATCGGAGCGAACACCGCCGGATCGATGCCCTGCAAAATGGTCGAGGTGCGCTCCATGCCGGCAATCCTCAAATGGTACTCACACCAGGAGGAACCGGCAACAATATAGTCCCATAGCTTAGACGCCTCCCGGATAAACCGGTAGGCAATGATTTCAGACTCGAAGAAACAGTAACCGATGTTGATCCGGTCCCATTGTTCGGCAAAGGAGGGAGCAAAATGATGCCCTGCCACGCTATGCAGCGTAACGCCCGGTATGCTTGGAAGCTTTTGAATATCACCGGATAGATAGGCACCGGCAATGCCCCAGCCATGCGTGTTCCCAACTGGCATTGCGACTCTCATGGCCAACCGCCTTTCGGGAAAAAATGATCAACTCTGAAAGCGGATTGATCGCTGTTCACTGCCAGCAGTTCGCATCGGTCCTCCCATGATTCTGGTAGACCCATCTTTTCAAACTCTTCAACAATATCGGAATAATGTCGAGACAGCACGGCAGATGCCGGATTCATCCTACGCACAAGAGCGAGACCAGATGGTGGCAACGGCAACGTCACAATTTCCAGGTCTGGTCTAACCGTTTGCAAGCAAGGAATAATCCTCCACACATCTCCAGTCCAAAAAAGGGTTGCCCGCTCTTTCGTCGCAACCCGACGATCAATTGGCAAGCAATCATGGATCAGAATAAGTGAACTAGGGCCAGCAAACTTTTCCAGGTTGATAAAATCACGCAGCACTTGATCAAAATGGTGCAGTCCGTCAATAAAAGCCACATCGAAATGTCTCTTACCCATCGCTTTTTCTACATCCTGGTTTGCAAAGAAATCATCACTGGTCATCCTGTAGAATTGGGGATTATTTTCCGGTGAAAGATACGCCAACATCTCCCTGGCTGCTGTTGACGGATCAATCCCCACTGCCGTGGTGGACTGCTTCACAAGCGCCATAGATTTACCAGTGGCCACACCTATCTCCAAATAAACATTTGGCGTATGGCGGGAATGAATTTCCGCGAGCAGGTCATAGTAATCGTACGCCCAAAACTTCTCAGCGACACTGCAGGCAAACTGCTCATCACTTATACTTTGATTACCTGGAAATTGTGCACCAAGCGTTTCTAAAAACTGGCGAGCCTGTTCAATTCTCCCGCCTCTAATCAAAAAGGAAAGATATTCAACCCTGTACTTAACTTCAGGATTTATAGCTGAGGCAGACTCTGAAAAACAGATGGCGGCCTCCAACATGTCTCTACCAAAGGCTTCAATCGCAGCCAATGCCAGCCGTTCCTCGGGCCGCTTGACCGTGCGTAAGGCATCTTCATACAGTTTATCAACAGGTACCCGCCAATACTTTCTGTAGAAATTCAGCATATCACCCAGTAACTTCAGCAAATCCAGTATTATCTCGTGATTATCCAATTGAAGCGCATAACGCAAAGCGCCTGACACATAATTAAAACCTGTCAGAATGTTTGCATTCATGGTCTTTAAACCACCTCAAGAGGCTTATCAGCATACATGTTGAGGCTTATATTGACATCGTTACATTTAAGCACACTGCAATCCTTAAACTTACCAAAACTGTCTACTTCTGTGATGTTCTCAAAACCCAGCAAGGTCAGATACCTTGAAAGCAGCTCAGGAAAAAAACCCGTCTTATGGTAGTCGTAGACATCCATCTGTCCTCCGTAAATAACTCGCATTAATTGGAATTTCACATCAAATGAATGAATTTCAGGCTCAGCAAAAATACGGCAGACCGTTTCAATATTAGGGACGCTAATATATATCCTTCCGCCAGGCCTCAGAACCCGCTTCCACTCCATAAGTACGCTTCCCACCTCACCAGTATAGTTGAAATGCTCCAGCACATGCGACGCGTACAGTTCAACAAAAGTATTATTCTCAAAGCGGGAAAGGTCCCTGGCATCCCCAACATAATCCACTGCATCGCCAGGAACTATGTTATACAGCTCCCAACCATCCTTGCGGATACGACCACCGATGTGCAAACGTCTGTCCAATATTAGTCTCCCTTATTTACGTTGACTCTACTCATTGTGACGTATCCCATCGAACTGATTCAGCCATGCTACACGAACGTTCAAGAAAATCTTCAAGCGCAAAGACACTTTCTCGATCTCCATAGATACGATGTTTGTTTGCTGCGATCTTCGCAGACACTTCGTCATACATCGCTTTATCTTTAGCAAGTCTGACAGCAATAGCCACATACTCGTCTACACTTGATGCGATCGTATCCTCCACCCCCATCATTCTGAGTATAGCTGCGGTATGCCTACTACGCATAAATTCACCAGGGAAAGTTACAATCGGCTTGTTGAACGGAAGCGATTCTAGGGTTGTGTTACCACCGGACCACCCAATGCTGTCTAAATAGATATCAACTCCAGCATTCAGCGCAGCATACGAAAATGCATCAAGTGGTGGGAGGAAAATGACATGTTTTTCAACAGAAAGCGCATAACGATTAAATGCTGCATTTAACCTGTCAAGAAAATGTGTTTGATGTTCTGCTAGAAATTTTAAAAAAACAAACTTTGCACGTGGCACCTGCAATGCAATTACAGGGAATACATCATCAAACTGTGGCAAATATTTCATCAGATTTTGACAGCAGAGAAAACTCACATCACCGCAGTCAACTCCCGGAATCGGTTTACCAAAAGAATCTGCTGGAAGAGGTAACGGCTCGTAACAAACCGAAAGATTTGGCAGCCTGACGAGCGTCTCCGAATAATGGTCAGCTCCATGCGGTGGTTCCATCAGATCACTGCTAATAAAATAATCCATATTGGGCAACCCGCTGGTAACAGGGTGGCCCCACGCTACACACTGTACCGGTGCTAAGCGAAGTGCTGCCAGCATAAGCGCATATGGGTCCATCATCAACTCAGGATAGATCAGAACATGTGGCTTTTGGAGAAGAATAGTACGTGCCATAGAGGCAACATCTCTCTTACGCTCAAAGTGATCGGCATAGCTTATGGCCTCATCCGTTGCTCCATCATGTTTCGTGTCCACATAATAACCAAAAATTTCGAACCGGTTCCGGTCTAAATGTTTCATCCACCCGCGGGTCAGAATCTTCCAGACAGAATGATCCCGAAAATGAGCTGACACAAAGCCGACACGGATCTTTTCACCAGACTTTGGATAGTAGACCGCAGATTGATAATCCGGATAAGCGGCCTTCATGACCCGCGTGAGCCATTCACCGTACACCTTTTGAAGATTAAGATCCTTTCTCCCTTGATACGCCAGAAAGAAAGGGGTTATCAGACCAGCAGCTTCTACCCCGCTTCTGATACCGTCTTCCGAATCCAGTTGTGTATGGGCAACCAAATCACCTAAAGCAGCCGTGTATGCCCCCCGTTTTCTTTCAAGGTCAACATAACTATCAGGCATATCCAAGTGCATCATGCAGCTGCAAAGACGCGCGGCAAGATACTCTGGGGCGACTTCCAAAGCACGCAGGAAGGCCCTCCGCCCTTCGTCACGAAACCCACAATCAGTAGCGGTCACACCTGCCATCAAGTGAACAGCCCCCAAATGCGGTGTCAAACGCTGGGCGTACCGATAGTAATGCAGAGCCTCCAACGACTTTTGGTTGCGCTGTAGCGCCATGGCCAGCATTATAACAGTGGCCGGATCACCATATGATTGTGCCAAGGCCCGTCGGAAAAATTCAGCCGCTTCTTCAGCATGCTCAAGCTGTAGCAAGATTTCGGCGTACTCATAAAGGACATCATGGTTGTCAGAGTAAAACTCCAAACACTGCCTATACATGTCTGCCGCTTCGGCAAGGCAGCCGGATGTTTTAAGGTGACGGCCAATCGCTTGCATTCGGGCGCATGAATCATGGGCTGCAACCGATATTATGGGCACGCATCCTCCGCAGTCATAGCTATTCTCATTGCCAGCCTTTCAAGAAAAACAGCTGTAGCCTCACGCCAGCGAAACGTACTTAGCTAACACCCTCACCTCAAAATCATCCGGCATTTCTCCTATTAAAACTTCCAAGATCTGCAATGCCTGCCGGCTCTCACCAACAACGATTAACGACTTTACTTGCCCTATAGCGTACCGCTTCCAGCCGCTCTCAAGCAGATCCGGCCGGCCACTCTGCCTGGCAATATCACGCCACTTGGACAGAAAGTACTGACGATTGCGCAGCAGGATATCACCGGCAGTCTCGTCGTGCCCCATATATGCGATACTCCTCAAGGCCCGGATGGTGCCGCTCCAGTGATGTTCATACGCAACAGTTGGCACAACATAGTTTTTCAGGCCAGCCCGGCGGATCTGCAAGCCCAAATCCCACTCCTCAAAGTAACAGGGGGTAAAAGTTTCCTCAAAGCGGATGCCGTGCTCATTAAGAAGCGCTCGGTTAACAGCGAAGAAAAAACCGGAAACGGCATCTATCTCTACCGGACGGTCAAAACGACCTTTATCCAGATAGCAGTAATCCGTACAAAGAGAAAAATTTACAAAAGCACCCTGCGGCCCGGCACAGGCCGCCAGCGGCAAAGATTTTAGCCCCTGTTCAACCGCTTCGACAGCTTCTCTCTCGATGTGGGCATCGGCATTGACGATAAATACGGTATCGGCCTCAGCCATGCTTATTCCAATGTTCCACCCGCGGGCAACCCCCACGTTCTGCTTCATGATGGCATGGCGGGTAATGCGCGGATGGTTCTTCAGTTCTTCTCCAACGGCAGCGCCGTTGAATACTACGATCACCTCACCTTCGATATCCATCAGATCATTCAGCAGGGTCAGAATACTGAACTCACTTGCCGGCGAATAATCCAACACAGGGATAACAAAGCTCCGAACCGGCGCCTGAGGCAGTTCCAGCCTGACATCATCCCTAAAGGATGGCACCCCGGCTACGGAACGTTCTCTCAACTCAGCCGCCGAAAATGTATCCGGCTTACTCGCCAGCACCACATCCAGCAGGTCTTCAACTCTGTGGCGGTAGGTATGGGCATTGTGAGCCAGCCTCTGACCGCGTCGTGCAATCCGCTCACGCAGTGCCTCATTCTCCAGGTAGAACTGTGCTACTTTTTCCAAATTGCCGACATGGTAACAGGCATAATCCTCGCCATCCATGAACAGCTCATCCTGTCCACTGTTACGGGCCATGTCGGACAAGAGAAAAGAGCCGATGGACATAACTTCAAAGACACGCATGTTCAGGTCATTGCGAACAGCATTATTAAAAACCATACGTGAGGAGGAAAACAGCTGCGCCATTTCATCCCAGAAGCAACGCTCGTATTTAAGCTCCACCGCCACAGAAAGCCTCTGAAGCAGCTGTTCCCGCACACTACCAGCAGAAACACCTCCCACAAACCCGGCATCAAACTGTTTTTCAACCGGCCAACGTCGATGCACCTCCGGATCACAGCCAAGCGGCAGCCAGAACGTATTCGGATTGATAGCCCTGAATGTCGGTAGATACTCCCGCTGGGCAATAAATACAAAATCGAACTCCCGGCATCTTTCCAGATGTCTTTCCAGGTTAAGATGGCTGTCGATCAGATAGCAGGCCGTCGGACACCCCAGAGACTTCAAGTTTAAAGGACGATGACCAGGTACGGATTCAATCCATAAATACACATCAGGCTTTGGTTTATCACTGTTCTGCCTTAGCACTTCCGCCATGTCGGGAGAAAAATCTGTAACGATATCATGCCGAATCGACGGCAACTTCATATTTTGCAGATGCCATCGTTCAATAAGCTCCTCAGGCATCGGAGGCCCGACAGTGATGGTCGTACTCATCCTGCGTAGAGCGCGTTCGAAATAGACAGCAGTTGTCACCGGGTAGCCAACATAGGAAAGCCAAACGGTAATATCATTTTTTATATTTGACACTATCAATATCTCCCTAACTGCATGTCTCATTGTCCAATGAATTTGCAAAAAACGATTTATGCATTACTGAACATTTCAATGAAACACTCCATGGTAAGGTTGACAAGATCTTCAGATACATGCCAAGAAGCACCATCATCCGTACCATAAACTGGGTTTGCAATATGACATCCAAGCCAGCGAAAAATTTCAAATGACGGCCAGTAATAGATCTCCTTTAAATCCGAGTTGTTAACAATTTCATGGGCTGCAACACGTAAAGTGCTCTTTGAAAGACAATCCGCCATAATTGCCGATCTAAACTCAAAAGTCATATGGAGTGGAACCGGTGATTCAGAAATAATGATTTTTACACTTGGATTGATCTTACGCACATAAGACAATAAATAAACAACATTATTAACATTTTCGGCAACTGAGGTGGTTCTGAATCTATATTTTTCTGCCAGCGCACGTGAGTTAAGTGCTGTCGGACGTGGCATTACAAATTTTGCGGTCTCACTATCGAAGAAGCACGGGGCAACGCCAAGTGTCAAAATAAAAACGTCACATGTTATAAGCAATTCATTAAGTTCATTAACTGTATAGTGCTCTCCAATCAAACCATAGAATCTTTTTGATAAAGGACTCGACTCAGGCAGCTTATCTGCCAAAAAATCAACAAAATAACGGTTTGCATATGTGGAGTTGACTTGTTCTGTTATACCTAGATAGTCTGCATGAAAACTTCTTTTTTGAAGTGCTTTTGCAATATTTTTCGCAAAGCATGATCCCATAGTAAAAAAACGGGTACCTTTTGAAATGAATTTAGGGACATTTTGCAAATCTGCCGCGACAAAATCCAGGATCACTCTTTTGAGGTCATGCTGAATCAGATTGGTGTCCGGATAACGTCCTCTTTTAAGGTCTGGCCTTGATTCTGATATATTCCGGCTTGAATACTCATCCAACAGATTATTATATTTAGGGTCCAGGCAGGCGGCTCTTTGCAAACACTCCAGCGATTCTGTCAGACAGTCTGTATGGGCCAAAGCATCGCTTAACCGATAATAGTTATCCGCAGTTTCTTCTTGCCTAACAATCATCCTCCACAGCTCTACAGATTTATCCAATGGCCCAATCATTGAACAGCAAGTTGCTGCCACACGCATAAAGTCTGTTCTGTTGTCTTCTGAAGGCCGACTTAATATTTCAAAAAGTATATCCCGTGCTATCGCAATATGTTTATGGGAGCCGGTTTTCATCAACCCAGTCACCAGACAATAACAAACTTCCATGTCATCAGGATTTTCATCTAATAAACGAGTGAGAATAGGAAAAGCGTCTTCGTAATTTTCAGCGAACAATAGAATGCGGCTAAACAAGAATAAAAATCTAGAATTAGTAGGACTTTCCATCAACTCTTTTTGGACAATTTCAAAACAGGCATTATATTCTTCAGCCTCAAAAAGTTTGCAGGCCTCCTCGTATTTTGTCTGCAGTATCGGCATGGGCTATCTCCAGTATACAAAAATGATGCTTTCTCGGCACTCAACGGTTGCTCAAGCAAGTTTGTAAGAGTATAGCGCTGTTCACTCATTCAAGCACCTCAACTATCTGTGCAGACAGCCTTGCCTCCGACCTTTTTATAAAACATTCCGAGTGATTACCACAGAAGTGAACACCGAACCAGCTATACTACTTTTCGATTCATCTTTTATGAACTAATATGGTCGAGTTGCAAAAATGAATGGAGCTAATGGATGTATCGATAGGCACTTTATTTAATTCAATATGCTTAACAAGCGTTTTATCGTTTCTATCAAGCGTATCACCCGCTATTATTCCGAAGAAATTAATGCTATCTACGAGTGATTTGCAATATTCAACCATTGAATATGATCCATTAGAGTTGTATTCAGGCCAATATGATGTGCAGACATCCTCGATAATGTATATGCCACCGTTTTTTATGTGCTTTATGAGACAGACAAAGCTCTTGTGCTGATGCTCACAAACATGGTTCCCGTCATCAATTACAAGATCAAAAGGGCCATACTTTTCTGCAATAGCGCTCAAAAAGGCCACATCAGCCTGGTCACCAAGTTCAACAAGTATGTTTTTCACCGGGTTTTGTGCGGACAAGGCAAGCGGATCTATATCTATTCCGACTATCTTGTGCTTTATTCCGCGGTAGTTAAGATAATCGCTCCACATATTCAAAGAACTTCCTGTTTTCACGCCTATCTCCAATAGGCAAAGACATTCAACACTATTTTTTTTCAGATACGTTTCGATAGCATCTTCATAATACTGGCAATAGCCATGATGGAGAGAGCTTTTGTCGGTGTCGTTTTTGATGGCGAAATAATCAAGATTCATGAACATTACCTACCCTGTACAATGGATTCAACTTGCCTGCTATTGTGGTTGGAGGAAGCACCTCAAGACCTTGAAGATGTCTGCGCCCCTCTCGCCTCATTTTTTCCATATACTCAATCCACTCCTGGTGCGAATCCAATTGAGTTGACGGCAAAATGCCCCGATACCTCATGCCGAGTCTTTTCATTGCTGCAAGATTCAAATGCCAGCGATAATCTTCTTCACCAACAAGCTCACAGGAACTATTCTCATTCGTATCCCTGTAAATATGCTTCACACCATTGTTATACATGCCGAAAACCCGGTATCCTGCAAGAATACATCTCAGACACATGTCAATATCTTCGCCATACACCGGAGAAAACCCCTCATCCCAACCGTTAACCTCTTTGAACACATTATTTCTAATCAACATATTGCACCCAGGTATAACCATAAGCTCCAAAGGAAACGTAGGTATTGTCTGGCATGCCAGCAGAACATTCACCAAAATCCCGGAGCCATCATGTACAAAGCAACAATGTCCCCAAGAGGTATCATCATCGGTACCGCCAATTACTCCTATGTCCTGATGCTGTTCGGAGATGGCCACGAGATTATCCAACCATTTTCTGTTTGAATAGAGCACATCGGAATCGCTAAAAAGCAGATATTTTGAGTCAGCAGAAGCATGTGCTGCCCCCAAATTACGGTTTGATGAATTGCTATGTCTCTCTTCTCGAAAAACATATTTCACAACAGGATTATACTCACCAACCTTCGATATAAACTTTTTCATCGCATCATCAGCATCTGAAACAACCACGAATTCAGCATTAGGGTAGCCGGTATTTTCAATAAGCGAGACAAGGCACTTGCCCATAAAATCTACATTGCTCCCGCATATTACCGTAATGATCGTTACCTTTGGCGAATCCATGACCTTATCTAAACCTTCCCACCAGTTACCAAGCTGTTCAAGATATAGTTGTGAGGTAAACCCAAGATATTTTTTTTGTATAGATATTCTGCATAGGCGGCTTTCAAACTAGCTAAATTCTGCTTGCCACCAATGGCGTCTCGCCCTAATCCAACAAAAAACAGACCATTCTGATCATACATAAAATAGTAATCCGCAAACCAGTAATCAAACCTGAAAGCTGCCTTAAAATCATCCTCTAAAAGGTTACGGTAATAATCATCAGCAACCGAAACATGCGGGGCTGCGTCCGGAATGAACAGAGAGGTACCGTGTTGCCCACTACCGCTACTAGCACATGAAAAAATCATAATACCGGTTCTTTTCATTACTCTGATCATATTCAGTACAATAAGATCCCAATTGGCAGTGTGTTCGAACACTTCCGTTGAAACTACCACATCATACTGAGTGGCTTTTGCTCCAAAATCCTCCCCGCTGCACACTATATCCACTTGCGGCCCAGGCCCTATGTCAAGCCCTGTATAATCACAGCTGTCAAAAAAAACTCTTACCGTACCATTGACATCTAATGATCCTATCTCAAGGACTTTGGCATTTTGAAAAAAATCTGGCATGAACGCTCTGACATTCTCAAAAAAGAACATTTGTTCAGGATGTGACATAGTAACACCTGTCCGTTAGTAGTAATATTGCTAGCAACATGCCCGCTCTTAACATTTTAGCCGTTCGCAGAGAGGACGCTTAAAGCTTTTTACAGTAAAATCCCCAGTATGTATCCGGTCCTGCTGGCACCACAAAAGCATAATCCGCGATACACAAAATTCTAAAACCGCTCCGCTCAATCAGACTGTGCCAACTTCCCTTTGTCAGTACACTATAATGGTTCGGGTTACACTCGTGATGACAGGCTGTCTCCGGAGCTGGGACTTCAACGTAGAGCATACCTCCGGGACGCAGCACTCTGTAAAATTCATGAAGGGTAAACAGCGGGAAAATACTGTGTTCGATTACATGTCTAGCCCAAAGCAGGTCTTGGCTGTTGTCAGGTATTGCCAAAAAGGACTGGTCCATCTTCTCCACCTTGTACCCCTTGGCTCGGCAGGCGGCTATATCATCGTCTCCAAGCGTAACGCCAAGGTAGTCAGCGTGGTGGTTATGAAAAAATTCCAAAGCAGGCCCCTGGCCGCATCCCACATCAAGCACCTTCTTCCCCACGGTAAGGGGGAAAAAATCTTCTAGCTTCTTCAACGCCTCGTTTGTAATCTCAGTATGTATAATACTGGGCAGTTCCGGGTAAACATCTGACGCAAGTTTATCCAGAAAACGCTCCAATTTGGTAATATCACGCGGGACATCCATCAGCCAGCCTCCTTGCAGAAAACATCGTCACACTATGCTCACATCGAAATATACCGCTTGAGAATTTTCTTTATAGTAACGATTGATGTCCGTAATCTCCTTATTGGGTGGCACCACATCATGCCAAATCCTAATCGGACCAAAAAAGCAGCGATGCCACCGAGGCCTAAAATTCCAGTTCAGCGGAAGTACAAAAGGATTGATGCCGGTCATCTCCACAGCCATGGCAAAGGCGGCTTGATCATTGTGCGACATGACCTTTTCAATACCATGTTCAATATAGCGCACAGACGAGTCAACCGTACGTGCAAGCTGCTGCCACAGATTAAACAGGCCGACCGTCTTTTGGGTAAAAAAAAGTACGCCGGTATTATATTCTACGGTTCCTTCCATCTGACGCAGTCCGGTATAGCGCTGAGCCCACGGACTCTCGCAGATGGCACATGCCAGACCAAATCGTTCGGCCTTCTCAAACCCAAAGCCCAAATCCCCCATGACGGTCGTGTCTGCATCCAGGTACAGGGTATTCTCAAATGGAGAAATTGACGCCATGCTCGCCTTGGTCAAAAACATGTCAGCTGAACCGCTTGCCCCATGATCAGACGCGATTCTATGGACGTGGACGGGCAAATCAGGGTGATATGCTCTAAGTGACTCTATGGAGCGCTCTAAAAGTTGATCGTGGGAATGCCCCCAGACCATATACAGTACGCCACATTTGTTAAAATTCAACGACATAAGATCATACCCCAATAGCCCCAAAGCTCACGTCACCCAGCTTTTCGCTTTTCCATAGTAATAGTATCCATCCCCATGCCTCCCCCGACAACTCCACATACTGCCTTTACCAGTACCGACGCGGAATGTTGCCAAGAGAACGCCGTTGAACGAGCAAACCCCTTGCTAACATAGTCTGCTCTTACTTGGGGGTCCTGCATGCGTAGCATGGCAGCGGCAAAACTGCTAGCATCCTCGCAAGGCGACAGCATGGCTGCCTCACCAGCGACTTCAACCATAGCTGGGGCATTGCTGGCAATAACAGGACATCCGCATGCCATAGCCTCCAACAGAGGGAGCCCAAAACCTTCATATCGGGAAGGGTAGACGAGAGCTACAGCACCGCTGTAGGCCGAAATCAGCTCATCCTCGGAGAGCCGACCGGAGAGAACCACCGCATTTGCAGAGCTATAAGCTGTAAACTCAGCTTCCAGTGTTTCTCCACCAGTGGAAAGTATATAGTACGATTCAGCATCCGGCAACATGGCATGGGCTTCCAGCAAAAGCCTGAAATTCTTGTACGACTCACGCGGCCCCACAAACATATAGTATGGCTTACTTAGAGCAAATTTTGAGCGAAAGTCAGCTATCCGCGTCGCACCTGCTGGACCAAACCGTCTTGAAACACCATTATGCATAACATGCAGTGGCTTTGCCGCTGCATCAGGATAAAACTTCAGCAGATCCTTTGCAGTATTAGCTGACACAGCCAGATAGGCGGCGGCATGCCCTATGGCAGCCTGTTTTTCGCACCAGCGCCCATGCTGCAGCCGCTGTTCACCCAGAAGTATTTCCGGGAGCATATCGTGCACCATCAGCAGGGACGGGGTAGTTAATGGAAACGTATGCCAGGTAGAGATACACAGATCAGCCCTGTGTCTATCGCAGACTGACTGCAGTAGTTCACGCTCACCGGCAACATTTGATTCATCATGTAATGGCAGCTCCAGATATTCATAGCCCGGAATTTTTGGAGCAGTACCGCCGCGATCAGCAATCAGTATCCCCTGGGCAAATCTGGAGCCAGCCAGCTCTTCTAGCAACGCGGTCCAGACCCTGGCAATCCCGGTCACATGGTACTGAAAGAAAACTGCGTCGATCACAGTGCGACAGCTGAATTCCCCGCCCCACTCCGACATGCTACCGAGCGGAAGCGGTATCACTCCCTGCGAAGAAACCGTATCCACCATTGTATTATCCGATACCCAAGGCAGATAATCACCCAGCCGAGCCGGAAAAGCGGTCTCTTTCTGCAGGCGTAGCCAGTTGAACACAGCCTGGGTATAACCGTAGTACTTCTCCTTGAAGCGCACCTGGTTGGCAATTGCATAGGCAAAATGTTGAAAAACCAGCCCTCTGGCCTCGGTCTCATCATTGCTGAAAGGAGCGATGCCGGCCAGATCACTGAGGCCTTCTCCATCCCGACAGACCAGCCGCGGTGGTTCATGCGCCGCCCAGCGGCATCCGGGGGTATAGCGCCAGGTTCTCAGCCATTCCTTTCCGCTGACCTGGCTATAGCAATTTCTGCTGCTAACCACCAATCCAGGACCAACGAAAAATCTGCACCAGTAATAGGCAGCCGTACGATATTCTTCATCTATGAACATCTGTCTGGCACGGCAAAACTGCAAGTGAGTCCAGCACTCGTCACTGTCAATTTCCCACAGCAGGCAGGGTTCATTGATATTGGGTAGCGGGGCATTGACCATCTCCAGCTTGCCTTGCCAGAACTGGCCAATCGGCTTGCGATAAATGGTAATATTGTCTGGAAAACGCCTTTGCAGTTCGTCGATATACTCCGTTGTTCCGTCAATACTGAGCCCCTGCCTGTGAAAAGCATCAGGGATATGACCTCCATTGGGGCGCGACCAGGCCGTATCTCCCATCAGCTCAGCCACCCCTTCAACTATATGCCAGTGCCAGCGGAAGGGAAGGTGGCGGAACTCATCAACATGATGACGGATAAAGGGCATACCGTTGAGTACAATCGTAAAGAAATGCACCGGTAAAGACGCCTGTCGACGACGGAAGAGTGCATAGCCATTGCGTAGCTGCCAGTTTTCAGCCACCAGCAGATAATCTGGATCCGCCATCAGCCGGTAATAGCTTTCGTTGTTCTTATAGGCGTTAATGTCATCCAGAGCTATCCATTCGGCTCCGATCACCTGATCCAGTTCTGCTGCACCGGTAAATTCAGAGCCATCGATCAACACCAGATCAAAACAGTCAATGCCGAAATCAGACTTGATAGAGGCTATCCCATTGATCGGAATTGCGTTTGAAGAGATATAGCCGATATCATTGCGCAACCACTCCTTGACCAGCTCCAACGGGTAATGGTTCAGGTTCGTGCGCTTTGTCAGATAGAAGTCCGACAGCTGTGCTTCACTCGGAAAACCGTCCAGACCAACAGAGGAGGCATTGAAGCAATGCACAAAAGGTTCGCCGGCATAGCGTTTTTCCAGCTGGGCAAAGCGCTGCCTGGATGCCTCCAGGCAGAACAGACGGGGTCTGCCAGCATTTATTTTTAGCCCGCTCACAAGGGCGGCCGTACTCCCCTCGCCGGAAGAGGCTCCGATTTCAAGCACCGTGAGGAGCGGTTCTCTGGCTGTCACCGACTTCAACAGTTCGTAAAACTCGTCATTTCTGATTTCGGGCGGAATTATGTCATCCAGCGGATTTTGCATCTGATTCCCTAATTAATTTAATCCATTATGCAGTTCAGCAGCCACACTGCCAACCACCCTCCCCCAATCACCAGGCAGACTCTGCCTGAAAAGCCGGACAGAAGGGTACCAATCTGAATCACTGCGACCATGCTGCCAGCGCCAGTCAGGATTCCACGGCAGCATAATCCAGGCCGGAACACCCAACCCGCCGGCCAGATGGGCAACGGCTGAATCAACTGTTACAACCAGATCAAGTGCGCTTACCAATGCAGCTGAATCACTGAAATCAGCCACCCAGGAAGAGGGATCGAACAACTTAAACGGCACCTCCTCCAACCTGCCCCTGCCAACCTGTAAGCTTACAAAGGAAACACCTGACAACTCTCCAAACGGCGACAGTAGCTGTTCCGGTATGGAACGATTGGCATCATTCTCATGCTCGGCCCGACCGGCCCAAGCCAACCCAACCTTCAGCCCTTTCAATTCAAGTAGCTGTTTTCGCCAAGAGACTACTTTATCCACGCATGCGGACAGATATGGAGGCCTAGGGGGAGGCCAGCCTGAATCGCCAAACGGAAGAGGCAGGCTCATCATCGGTATCTGGTAATCGGCAGGCGGCACGGCATCGCCTCGGGCAAAAACCATGGCAACTCCGGGAACCGTAGCCAGCAATGGTGCAATTATCCGGTCCTGGGCCTCCACCAGAACGGTTGCCCCACGATCCGCCAAAAGCCCGGCATAGCGGATAAACTGCAGGGAGTCGCCATATCCCTGTTCGGCATGGATCAACAAGCGCTTGCCCATCAGAGCTTCGCCCTGCCAGCGCGGAATGCCGCCATGGCGCTGCTCCACCGGGCGGGCCTTACGGAAACGCCACTCATGTTCGCCCCACCCTTCGGCCATACGGCCAGAGGCCAACAGCGCCAGAGCAAGATTGAAGTGTACATCCCCGTCATTTGGGGCCAACTCAGCCAACAAGGCCAACTCTCTGACAGCATACTCCAGTTCACCGCACCATGTAGACAGAACCGCCAGATTAGCCCGGGCCTGGAGATATCCCGGCTGTATACGCAGGGCACTTGTAAAGCAGTCACGCGCTTCCTGAACCCTGCTTCCACGTAGCAGCAGCATCCCCAGCGAATTGAGTGCCGGCACGAAACCTCTGTCCAGTTCAAGGCACCTTCTGAAAAGCTCTTCTGCTTGGCCGCGTTTACCCTCAAGCAGATACAGCTGCCCAAGATCATGCAGGGCCAGCACAAAGCCGGGAGAAAGTTCCACCGCCTTGCACAGGCAGGATTCTGCAGTTACAAGCCGACCGGACTCAAGACAGAGACTCCCCAGACCATGATAGGCATCCACCAGGGTCGGATTGAGCTGTATCGCCTCCAGGTAATGACGTTCTGAACGTTCCAGCCTTCCCATTTTGCGAAGCAGGTTGGCAAAATTGTAGTGAAATGGCGCACTTTCAGGCTGAAGGCGGCAAGCTTTTTCCAGGTCGGTCGATGCCTGATCCAGCTGTCCCAAAAGTTCTCTGGTGCTGCCGATGGCATTCAGTATATCAGGATTATCCGGCAGCTGTTTCAGGCACGCAGAAAAAACGGATTCCGCTTCGCGATAACGCCCTTCGGTATACAGTCGGCACCCCTTTTCGTAAAGTGTCTGGATTGACATCAGCAATCCCTTCTTTTCCGACGTACTGTTTCGAACATGACTTCAAACGCCTCTTCCAGCTCCCTTGTCACGCCGGGCCAGTCCATCAGCGGAGAAACTGCCATCATTCCACGCAATTCATGACGAAAACGTTCAAGCCGCCCGGGGCTGAAAGCCAGTTGAACCGCCTTTTCCACATACTCATCGGCAGTATGGGCAATCAGTTCTGGACAGCCAACCGCTTGAAGCAAAGAAACTCCCACACGTGAAACATGCGTCTCTCCTGCAAGCGTTATAACAGGAGTACCCATCCAAAGAGCTTCACAGGTGGTGGTGGTGCCATGATAGGGAAAGGTGTCAAAGGCGATGTCAACCTTACCGTACTCCTGAAGATGCTCAAGGGGAGTAGCGGTCACAACACGCATGAATATACGGTCAGCGTCAACACCTTCTGAGGCAAAGCGGGAAAGCACATCACGCCTAACCGAGTTGTCACCCAAGGCCATGCTTTTCAGATAAAGCAGCGACCGGGGAACTCGACGTAGGATCCGTGCCCAGAGGCTAATCTGTTCACTGGTCACTTTGGCAAAGTTGTTGAAACTCCCAAAGGTGACATAACCGTTGGCCTTGAAAGGAGACGGAGCAACGACCGGAAATTCTACCGGGGGCAAATAGCAACTGAATACGCGAGGCAGACGCCAGAGTTTCTCGCTGTAAAGGTGCTCTGTCATACCGACGGGATCACAGGCGTTGTCGGTAATGTAGTAGTCCATATTGGCAAGGCCGGTAGTATTGGGATAGCCAAGCCAGGAAATCTGCACAGGAGCTGAACGCGCCGCAAAAACACCTAGACGGTTATCGGCGGTATGACCTGACAAATCCACAAGTATGTCGATCATGTCACACCGAACTTGTTCTATAACTTTTTCCGGTGAGCAACCAGACATATCACGCCATTTACACGGGAGGGACTTTAACCGGTCTGTTGTACCATCCCTGTTAGTACCCAGTGAATAACAGTAAACCTCAAAACGGCCATAGTTGTGGCTTTGCAGAATCGGCTCAAAGAAGTATGCGACCGAATGCGTATACAGGTCGCCGGAAAGATAGCCGACCCGTAAACAGGTGTCCGAGGGTTCAACAAAGCTGTTCAAAGGATGGGAAACTTCCTTTGCGTGTACCTTGGCTAATCGGAAATGCTCAGCAGCGATGAAATCGGGAGAAAGTCCATGACAATAATTAAGTGCAAAAAGATAGTTGTCCACTGCAACCGTATTGTCAGGCTCAACTTCCAGAGCCTTGTCATACCACTCCAACGCCTTGCTGTGCCGCCCCATCATCTTGCATGCTCGGCCAAGATTGTTCAGTACCAAAACATTACGCGGCTCCACGGCATGAGCTCGCTGCAATGCGACAAGAGCGTTATCAAACTGGCAAAACCTGATCAGCATCATCCCCATGTACGACAGGGCTTCAACGTTCTGCGGAGCCAACTCAATGGCACGTCCAAAGTATTGGTTAGCTTCCGGATAGTGTTCCTTATAATAATACATTCGACCAAGTCTGTTCAGGACCGCTACGCTACACGGCAAATGTTCTAGTAACGTTTTCAGTACTGACTCTGCCTCAGCCTGTCCGTCTGTTAGAATCAGCGACTCAGCCAACAAAAGCGCCAACTGTTCAGAATCGGGCATCACGGGAACAAGCTGCCTCAACACTGGCACAGAATCTCCGTATTTGCCCAGATGAAACAATGACAACGCCTTGCCCGACAGTCCCTCAATATCCGAATGATTACCTGCAAGGATGCATTCATATTTTTCGAGCGCCAGAGCGTACTTACCCTGATCAAAATCGTGGTCAGCAGATGCAAGCATCTCGTTTCTGTCAATATTGAGCATGCTGTGCTCTCACCTCTACGGGACATTTTTCCCTAAACATGACTTCAAACGCCTCTTCCAGCTCCCTTGTCACGCCGGGCCAGTCCATCA
>JAJTBI010000052.1 GCA_021286935.1 Geobacteraceae bacterium | reverse complement strand
CTGAAACAGGACGGTGCCTCACTGATACTCCTGGACATGCTTATGCCGAATCTGAGCGGAAGAGATCTGCTGCCTTTGATCAAGCAGGAATATCCCTATCTGCCGGTTGTGATGGTGACCGGTCTTTCTGATGTTGAGACCGTTGTAGAATGTATGAAGGCTGGCGCCTATGATTATTTGCTGAAACCGGTTGAACCCAGCAGATTGATCGCCTGTGTTAAAAATGTGCAGCATGTTAATGATCTACGAAATGAGATCAGTATTCTGAAACAATATCTGCTGACAGATAGTCTGAAACAGCCCGAAGCCTTTACCGCAATCAAGACCTGCAGTAAGAAAATGCGTTCAATTTTTCAGTATGCTGAGGCGGTTTCAGGCTCTCGTCAGCCGGTCCTGATAGCCGGAGAAACCGGTGTTGGTAAAGAGTTGATGGCTCGTGCCATTCATCAGCTAAGCGGGGTCAAGGGTAGTTTTGTAGCGGTCAATGTGGCTGGCCTGGATGACGCTATGTTTTCAGATGCCCTGTTTGGTCATATCAAAGGGGCATTTACCGGCGCTGACCAGGTACGGGAAGGTCTGATCAGGAAGGCTGCGGGCGGGACCCTGTTTCTGGACGAGATTGGTGACCTGCATGGTGCCTCTCAGATTAAGCTGCTGCGGCTGTTGCAGGAAGGAGACTATTTCCCGGTTGGTTCCGATTCCGTTAAAAAGAGTGATGCCCGCATCGTTGCGGCAACCAATCATAACCTGCAGGCTGAGATGGCATCGGGACGGTTCAGAAGTGACCTCTATTACCGGCTTTGCGCCCATACTATTGAGCTGCCGCCGTTGAGGGAACGTTCTGAAGACATTCCGTTGCTTGTTATCCATATGGTTGAAGAAACGGCCCGCACCTATGGCAAACAGCCGCCTTTGATCAGCGCAGAACTGCTTGCCCAGCTTCGCACTCTGCCGTATCCGGGCAATATCAGAGAGTTACAGGGACTGGTGCTGGATGCCATGGCCCGCCATCAGGATGGACTCCTAAATGCAGAGCATTTCAGGCTGTCTAAGGATGTGTCTCGTAACAGTATGCAGACCGGTGATAGCAACCATCTCGTGTCGTTGTTTGGGCATTTTCCTTCCTTCCATGAAATTGAAGACTATCTTATTGATGAATCACTGAAACTGAGTGGTGGTAACCATAATCTGGCTGCCTCCCTGCTTGGTGTAACGCGTCAGACGATCACCAATCGACTCAAGGCAAGAAGCGAAGCAAAATCAAAGGTCTGAGCCTGTTTTGTGCTAACGGCTTTGCTCTCACGTCTCCTTCAGTAAAAAACTTACCCCCGATGTAAAAAAATTACCTGACGATGTAACCCTCTAAACCTGCTCTGCTTCTGCATAATCAGCCTGTCTGAGTCATTACCCTGTCAAAAATATTTAACGGGCTTTCTGGTGCCAAGCTCTAATTTACGTGGCAAAAACAACTGTTTAGATTGATTTGTTGGTCGGCATGATTTCTGTAAAGAGTGCTTTCACCCGTCGTACATCCAAAATGCAGGTATCTGACAATCCAGCGGTGAACAGATCGTCGGGAGGGCCATATGAACGTAGAACAAACAGGGATTGCAACAAACCTTTCAGGTGACTGGACCATGAACGGTATTCCTCGGCAGGTACAGTCATTAATGGAAATTTCCAACGGAGTAGGTGGTGTTATTCCCCAGAGCAGTCGATTGGTGGTTGACTGTTCTGGTATTCAGGACATCGACATAAGCGGTTTGCAGTTGTTGTATGTCTGGGTGCAGTGTCTGCAGATAAAGGGGCTACGTGCTGAATTGGTCAATCTGTCGGATAGCATGCGTTCAACCGTTCGTAGGGTTGGTTTGCATACGTTGCTTAATGGATCCTAGGATGTGACCCTGGCGAAGCTGTAAACGCTGATGCATGAGAGGACCAGTCATGTCTGCAGACCTTTCACAATTTTTTCAGGTGTTTTTTGAGGAAAGCGCCGAGCATCTGGCTGAAATGGAGCGGATACTGCTTTCCATCGACATTCACGCACCGGATGCAGAGGAGCTGCACGGGGTGTTCAGGGCAGCCCATTCCATTAAAGGCGGTGCAGCGACCTTCGGTTTTGGAGACATGGCCGCCACCACCCACACCCTTGAGTCTCTGTTGGATCGGGTGCGCCATCATGAATTGGCTCTAACCGCTGAAATGGTGGATGTGTTTTTGGAAACCAAGGATGCCATTGCCATGCTGCTGGCTGGGCATCGTGACCATACCCCGGTGGATGAGGCTGCTGTTGAATCGGCATGCAGTAAGCTCAGAAACATTGAGAGTGGGGAACATCAACAGCCAGCAGTTCCTGCTGCTGACAGTTCTGAGTCACCTTCTACGGATAGCCCGGTGGGCGTAACAGACTACCGGATTATGTTTACACCGCCTGCAGATCTGTTCATGCGGGGGGTGCGGGTTGAGCCGCTTTTTGACGAGCTGGCAAGCCTGGGGGAACTTTCGATAGCGGCACAGGTGGCGGTTCCTGATGATTTTGGCAGCTATGATCCTGAACAGTGCTACCTGTGCTGGGATATGTCGCTGACCAGCAGTACTGCCGGTCTGGAAGAACTGCGTGATATCTTCATGTTTGTGGCTGACGAAGAAGAGATCGTGATAGAGGTCGCCAAGCCAGTAAGCCAGCACAAAGATCCTGCTGTCGCAGCGCCAACCGAAACCAGCCAGAAAAATAATGTCATTACCACCTCTCCACCCCCAGAATCACCGGGAAGACGTCTCTATGACCGTGACGAAACCGCTCCAAACGCCTTTGGGCGCAGACCTGCTGATGGCACCGAGTCTTCATCCATCCGGGTAGGTGTCTCCAAGGTGGACCAGCTGATCAATCAGATGGGGGAACTGGTGATTACCCAGGCCATGCTGGCCCAGGCTACTCAGCAATTTGATCCGGTTCTGTATGAAAGTCTGCATCGCGGTATGGCGCTTCTCCAACGCAATACCCGTGATCTCCAGGAAAGCGTCATGTCAATCCGCATGATGCCGATCAGTTTCATCTTCAGCCGTTTTCCCCGGCTGGTACATGATCTGGCCGCCAAGCTGGGCAAACAGGCAGAGCTTAAGCTGGCGGGTGAAACCACTGAACTTGACAAGGGGCTGATTGAGAAGCTGGCAGATCCCTTGACCCATCTGGTACGCAACAGCCTTGACCATGGCATCGAATCCCCTGAGGCACGCAAACAGGCAGGCAAACCACCAAACGGGACCATTACGTTGCGAGCAGCCCAGACCGGCGGGCGGATTGTGATTGAGGTGATTGATGACGGCGCCGGGCTCAACCGCAGCAGGATTCTGCAGAAGGCGTCTGAGAACGGTCTGGTCGTGTCAGATGAGATGAGTGATGAAGAGGTCTGGCAGCTGATTTTTGCCCCCGGCTTCTCAACGGCGGAAAAGGTTACCGACGTCTCTGGCCGCGGGGTAGGGATGGATGTGGTCATGAAGAACGTTCAGGCCATGGGGGGGCGCGTCTCCATTTTCTCCGAATCCGGTCGAGGCAGCCGCGTGCTGGTCTCTCTGCCTTTGACCCTGGCTATCCTTGACGGGCTCTCGGTGCGGGTGGGGAGCGAGACCTTTGTGGTGCCGCTCAACTCAATCATTGAGTCACTTCAGCCTCAGCCAGCTGATATCAGCGCGGTGAGTGGCAATACCACGGTCCGGGTGCGGGGTGAATATCTGCCGCTACTGCGCCTGAATGAACTCTACAGCATCAAGGGGGCCGTGACACAGCCGGAACAGGCAGTGGTGATGATTGTTGATGCAGAAGGTGAGCAGGTTGCGCTGCTGGTGGATGAACTGCTGAATCAGCATCAGGTGGTGATCAAGAGTCTGGAGGCCAACTATCGCAAGGTGGATGGCACAGCCGGAGCCACCATCATGGGAGACGGTCATGTCGCCCTGATCCTTGATGTGGGGGATTTGGTTCACCTGTGGCGTAAAGCCCCGCAAATCTAAAGGAGGGTGTCAGAGTCATGGAAGAAATGACCAGCACAATGGCAGAGGATGGCGCCAGGGAGTATCTGACCTTTACCCTGGGCAAAGAGGAGTACGGCATGGATATCCTCAAGGTGCAGGAGATCCGTGGCTATGATGCGGTGACCAGCATCGCCAACGCCCCGCAATTTCTGAAAGGTGTGATCAACCTGCGGGGGGTGATTGTGCCGATTATCGACATGCGGATCAAGTTCAATCTGGGCACGGTGACCTATGACGAATTTACGGTGGTGATAATCATCAATGTGCTTGGGCGGGTGATCGGTATGGTGGTGGATGGGGTCTCTGATGTGGTCAGCCTGCTACCGGAGCAGATCAAGCCGCCGCCTGAGTTTGGTACCGGTATTGATACGCAATATATCACCGGTATAGGCACCTCAAATGGGCAGATGCTGATCCTGACCGATATTGAAAAACTGATGGCCGGCGCAGATATGCAGCTGGTTGAAAATACCACTGATAACCATCTTGATCTGGCAGCCTGAGTGGTCTGCCTGCGGATATCTGAATGTAATCAGAGAAGGAGAAAGCCATGTTCAAGCAGATGACACTTGGAAGCAAGATTCTGACAGGCTTTGCAGTGGTAACGCTGATTGCTGCTGTTATGGGGGTAGTCGGCTACTACGGTTTAAACGAAGTGTCAAAGAACATGTATGAAGTTGCTGAGGTGCGGCTTCCAAGCGTCCAGACGCTTCTGATTATGAAGGAAGCCCAGTACAGCATTCTGGCCGGTGAACGGGGGCTTATCAACCGTAGGATGATGGACCCGGCTGTGCGTAAGGCGCAGTACGATCATATTGAACTGTCCTGGAAAGAAGCGGCAGAGGCCAGGAAGATCTATGAGCCGCTGCCTCAGACCGTTGAAGAGGCAGCACTCTGGAAAGAGTTTGTTCCAAAGTGGGAGGCCTGGAAAAAAGCCAGCCAGCAGGTTGTGGAGCTGTCCCGTGAAAAGGACCGTTTGCTGGCAGCCGGTGCCGATCTGAAGGATAAGCGGGTCGACGCTGTTGATAACAGAGTTTTTGATGCATCCCTGGCTTCTCGCAATAAGTTTTTGGAGGTGGAGACATTGTTGGGCAAGCTGGCAAGGTTGAATGAAAAGCTTGGTCGTGAAGCCGGCAAGACAGGTGAAAAGGTGGCCACTCATGCCAGGATACAACTGGTTGTTGCCCTGGTGGTGGCAATCCTGTTGTCGCTGATGATCGGCTTCTACCTTAAGCGTAACATTGCTGCCATTCTTAAAGGGTTGCTGGATGAGGCAAATCGTCTGACTGAGGCGGCGGTGGCAGGCAAATTGGCCACCCGTGGCAATGTGGAGACGATAAACTTTGAATTCCGCGGCATTGTGGAAGGGGTTAACCAGACTCTGGATGCTGTGATCGGCCCCCTGAATGTGGCTGCCGAGTATGTGGACCGGATTTCCAAAGGGGACATTCCACCAAAGATTGCCGATAACTACAATGGTGATTTCAATGAAATAAAGAACAACCTGAACGGCTGTATTGATGCCGTTAATGCCCTGGTGGCTGATGCAAATATGCTGTCAGATGCAGCAGTGGCCGGAAAGTTGGCTACCCGTGCTAATGCCTCGAAGCATCACGGTGACTTCCAGAAAATTGTAGAAGGTGTCAATCAGACCCTTGATGCCGTGATCGGTCCGTTGAATGTGGCAGCCGAGTATGTGGACCGAATCTCCAAGGGGGATATCCCTCCTCGCATCACCGATAGTTATGAGGGGGACTTCAATGAGGTAAAAAACAATCTGAACAGTTGTATCGATGCGCTGAACGGCCTGATTGCCGCCCGTGAAGAGATGAGCCGGCAGCATGATCTTGGGATGATCGATGAGGTGATGCCGGTGGAACAGTTCCAGGGGGCCTACGCACAAATGGCCGAGGGAATCAATACGCTGGTCAAGTCGCATATTGCCGTAAAGATGCGGGTGGTGGAAGTTGTTGGAAAATATGCCAACGGCGATCTTACGGTGGACATGGATCGTCTGCCAGGCAAAAAAGCGTTGATCACTGAGGCTATCGACAACGTTAAAAAGAATATGCTGTCGCTTAATCAGGAAATCATGATGCTGGTGGAGGCTGCAAAAAGTGGTCGACTGGCGACCCGTGGCGACTCTACAAAGTTTTGCAACAGCTTTAAGGAGATGGTTGATGGAATCAATGCAACTCTTGATGCCGTGATCGGACCACTGAATGTGGCTGCTGAGTATGTAGACCGTATTTCCAAAGGCGATGTTCCGCCGCGCATCACAGATAATTACAACGGTGATTTCAATGAGATCAAGAATAACCTGAATACCTGCATTGAGGCCATTAACCTGTTGGTGGCCGATGCCAATATGCTGTCTGATGCTGCCGTTGCCGGCAGATTAAATACTCGTGCCGATGCCTCTCTACATCAGGGTGACTTCAGGAAGGTCGTTGCCGGAGTAAACGATACCATCGACCGTCTGGTGGGGCTGCTGGACAACATGACGGCGCCGACCATGATTATCGATAAGGATTTTTCGATCCTGTACATGAACGAGATGGGGGCCAAGGCTGGTGGTAAGACGCAACAGCAGTGCATTGGCAGTAAGTGCTACGATCACTTCAAAACGTCGGACTGCCGTACTGACCGTTGTGCCTGTAACCGTGCAATCAGCACAGGTCAGATTAGCAGTAGTGAAACCGATGCCCATCCTATGATCGGTGTGGATCTGGATATCAGCTATACCGGTGTACCGCTTAAAGACCGTCAGGGGAATATCATTGGTGCCTTTGAGGTGGTGACTGATCAGACCGCAATAAAAAAAGCGGCCAGGATTGCTGATAAACAGACCCAATTCCAGACTGAAGAGGTTGGTAAACTGCTGGTTAATCTTGAAAAAATGGCGCTTGGCAATCTTTCCGTTGATACGGTCGTTGCTGCAAGTGATGAAGATACCAAATCCATTGCCCAGAATTTTGAAAAAATCAATCTCGCTATCAACCAGAACATCGAAGCACTTAACACCATCACTTCCGGTGCCCGGCAGGTCGCTTTGGGGGATCTCGCCGTAGAACTGACCCCCCGTTCAGACCAGGATCAGCTGATGCTGGCTCTGAAGGGGATGGTGGCACAGTTGAAAGAACTGGCTCGCAGCGCCGAGCAGATTGCCGCCGGCGATCTGACGGTGACGGTCAAACCGGCCTCGGAGCGGGATGTGATGGGTAACGCCTTTGTTACCATGGTCAATAATCTGCGCGAGATCGTCAGTCATGTCAGCGCCGGTTCTGACTCCATCGCCACTGCCTCGCAGCAGATCGCCACCGGCAATGCCAATATGGCCCAACGGACTGAAGAACAGGCTTCGTCACTGGAAGAAACCGCTTCAAGTATGGAGGAGATGACTTCCACCGTAAAACAGAATGCCGAGAATGCCCAACAGGCGAACCAGCTGGCGATTGATGCCAGTCAGGTGGCGGTTAAGGGGGGTGCAGTGATTAACAAGGTGGTCACCACCATGGATTCCATCACTGACAGCTCTAAAAAGATTGCTGACATCATCGGTGTGATCGACGGCATTGCCTTCCAGACCAATATCCTGGCCTTGAATGCGGCGGTTGAGGCGGCCCGTGCCGGTGAGCAGGGGCGTGGATTTGCCGTGGTGGCCGGCGAGGTGCGTAACCTTGCGCAACGCAGTGCAGCAGCTGCAAAGGAGATCAAGGCACTGATCAGTGATTCAGTGGACAAGGTCAACGACGGCAGCAAGCTGGTGGGCGAGGCCGGCCAGACCATGCAGGAGATTGTTACCAGTATCAAGCGGGTGACCGATATCATGGCTGAGATCTCGGCAGCCTCAGTGGAGCAGAGCAGCGGGATTGAACAGGTTAACACCGCCATCAGCCAGATGGATGAGATCACCCAGCAGAACTCATCTGTTGTACAGCAGGCTGCCTCTGCAGCAGCAGCATTGCAGGAACAGGCCCAGGTGCTGGTTGAGGCGGTTAATCGCTTCAGGCTTGATGATTCCCATCGGGTAAGGGGGCAGGAACAGCGGCCAACTGTTGCCGTGCTGCCCAAGCCGTTTACGCAACTGGAGCAGACCGGCCAACGGCTACCATAAGCCGGAAAAGGCCAACGGGTACCATAAAACTCCGGTGAGCGTGGAAACTTCAGCATCTGCAATGGGTAAGGCGGCGGTTGGTCATGATGCGGATTGGGATGAGTTTTAGCGGTTTTAAACAGTACACGTAGTGTCAGGCAGGAGGGTAAAGTAATGACCTCTGATAGCAGAGTTGCAGCCGATATAGTGTCTGATAAGCATGAATTCAGGTTCACCCTGGCTGATTTCAGACAGATTTGCAGGCTGATTTACGAACGGGCAGGCATCAAGCTTTCAGACTCAAAGACCTCAATGGTCTACAGCCGGCTTTCACGACGTCTGCGGGTGCTTGGGCTGGCAAGCTTCGCCGAATACTTGCAACTGCTGGAACAGGGGAGTGAAGCGGAGTGGACTGTTTTTGTCGGTTCGCTCACTACCCATCTGACCTCATTTTACCGGGAGCCGCATCATTTCCCGATCATGGTTAAACATGTGGCTTCCCACGCGCGTAACGGCAAGGCGCTGCTTTGGAGCTGTGCCACCTCCACCGGTGAGGAACCGTATACCATGGCCATTGCTGTGGCTGAACATTTTGAGTCATTCAACCCGCCAGTCCGTATCCTGGCAACCGATGTGGATACCGGTGTGCTGGAAATGGCCTCTGAAGGGGTCTACCCCGTGGATCGGGTGCGTGACCTGCCGGAAAGGACAGTCAAAAAGTATTTTCTTAAAGGGAGCGGTGAGCATGCAGGGTTTGTACGGGTCAGACCTGAACTGCAGCGGATGATCAGCTTTCATCAACTGAATCTGCTGAGTCCGGTCTGGCCTCTGAAGGAACAGTACGATGCCATCTTTTGCCGTAATGTAATGATCTATTTTGACCGTCCAACCCAGCAGAAGGTACTGAGCAAATGCCTGCGTCATTTAAAGCCGGATGGCCTCTTTTTTACCGGCCATTCCGAAAACCTGAACTATGCTGCAGATCTTTTTCAATCCTGTGGCAATACGGTGTACCGGCCGCGAGCAATACCAACAACTCAATCGATCATGGATACCTGCGGTTTCAGGGAGTGCAGGGCATGAGAGGCTCAATTCGTCGAAAAGCATCTGCAGAAGTTGTCGACAACAGGTTGCGTCATCTGAATCAGGCATTGATCAGGCAGATCGAGGAGGAAACAGAAAAACGGCTGCTGCAGGAACGTCTGCTGATTCAGCAGTCACGTATGGCCGCCATGGGAGAGATGATCGGCGTTATTGCACATCAGTGGCGGCAGCCGTTGAATGCACTGGCGATCATGATCCAGAATATTCAGGATGCCTATGAGTTTGGTGATCTGGATCAGGCGTTTATTCAGGATACGGTCCAGCGCTCCATGCAGCAGATCCATACAATGTCCAGGACTATCGACGATTTTAGTGATTTTTCCCGGTCCGGTTCGACGCATGAACTTTTTGAGGTCAGGAAGGCAATTAGCGATGTGCTTGCCTTGCTGTCAGGCCTGTTTAGTGCGCATGATATTATCGCTACCTGCGTCTGTGAATCGGATAATGGCGCACCTGTCAACGTTAGGGGCTGCTGTAGCGAGTTTAAACAGGCGATATTCAACCTGCTGAAGAATGCCCATGATGCCATTCAGGAAAGACGTAAGCAAGGAAGGCTGAACAGTGAGGGCAGGATTCTCATAGAGATACAATTGTTGTCTGATTCTGTACTTATTTCTGTAACGGATAATGGCGGAGGTATTCCTGCTGAGATCGTTGATCGGATATTTGACCCCTACTTCAGCACCAAGGATCAAGGAAAAGGTAGTGGTGTCGGGCTGTATATGTCCAAACTGATCATTGAAAACAGTATGAAGGGGAGCCTGTACGTCCATACGCTGCAAGAAGGTGCAATGTTTGCCGTGGAGCTTGCCGTAGCTGCTTAGGAGGCACGCCATGAGAGACCCGGCCAGCGATCTTTCGCTGCTGTATGTTGAAGATGACGAAAATATTCGTAGTGGTGTCGAGTGCTTTCTGAAGAGGCGCTTTGAGCAGGTATTGCTTGCCAAAAACGGCAGTGAAGGTCTTGACCTCTATCAGCAAGCCGCTCCGGATATTGTCGTTACCGACATCAGGATGCCGGTAATGGACGGCATTACCATGGCACGCAATATCCTGGCTGAGGATCGTGACGCACGTATCATCATCACCACCGCCTATAATGATGCGGACTATCTGCTGGAGTCGCTTAACCTGGGGGTCAGTCAGTATGTGCTGAAGCCGATTGAGCATAGCAAACTGCATCAGGCAATCATGACCTGTGCCGATACCGTTCGCAGTAAAAAGCGGGTTTCTGAACATCATAACCGGATTGCCGATGCCTATCGCACAATCAATTCGCTGATTGATTTTGGAGAAAAGTCTGCCAAACCAGGTGTATCAGATGCTGGCGGAACTCGCAGTTTGGACACGATGGTAAACACCCTTCTAAACTCGGAGTTTCATGTAGAACTGCCCGGCCCGTCAATTGTGATACTGACGGTCAGCAAGCCGGATGCAGGTCAGGCCGAGTGGTATTGGTATGAGTCTTCTCCCTGCGGCTCCTTTGGCAAGTATCACTACCTTGATTTTCCTGAGCTGGAGGTGCAGGACGATTGCAGCGAGCATGCCCTCTATTTTGTTAATTTCGGTGATGAGTTACCAGAAGACAGCCAGTTAAAGGCGTTTACCGAACATTTTGGCAAACGTGGCGAACGGTATAAAAATCTCGTTTGGTATCGTAATGGTGACTTTGCAATCTGTGCGTTGAACTATCCCCGCCGCGTTACCGCACATGATGCCACAGTAGTGAAAGGCTTGGCTGTTCAGACCCTCTTAATTGAAAATCTTTCCAGTCAGTGGTCTCAGGCTGAAAGTGCCTTTGCCTACACCGTAAATGCCCTGGCCCGGGCTGCAGAAGCAAATGACGAGGATACTGGTAATCATATTGTCAGGGTAGGAGAATATTGCGCCGTGCTTGCTCGCAGTATGGGTTTCAGTGCTGAAAAAGCACGTTCTCTGGCATTAAAAAGCCAGCTCCATGATGTTGGCAAGATCTATGTCCCTTCAGGGCTGTTGAAAAAACCGACGCGATTCACGCCGGAAGAGATGGATATAATCCGCAAACATACCCTCTACGGTGCAAGCATTATCGGCCCTCACCCCCGGCTGGAGATGGCCTACAAGATGGCCCTGTACCACCATGAACACTGGGATGGCAGTGGCTACCCCTATGGCCTTTCGGGAGAGGCTATTCCGATAGAGGCCCGTATTGTTGCGCTGGCCGATACCTATGATGCCTTGCGTAACAAACGCAGCTACAAACCGGCCTTTGATCACAGTACCACCTGCCGGATTATTGAGTCAGGAGATGGCCGTACCATGCCGCACCACTTTGATCCGACGGTGCTGGCGGTATTCAACGAATTAAAGCCGGTCTTCTCGGAAATATATAAGCAGTTTCTGGATGTCTGCCCGCTTCGAATGGGCTATCAGGAGGGCTGCAATGCCCTGTAAGGTTCTGATTGTTGATGATTCTGCCCTGGTCAGAAACCTGTTGAGCACCCTGATTGATGCTCAGCCGGACATGAAGGTAGTGGGGACTGCTGCTGATCCTTATATCGCCAGGGAACGGATCAAGGCGCTTAATCCGGATGTGTTGACTCTGGATGTGGAAATGCCGCGTATGGATGGACTATCCTTCCTGGAAAAGTTGATGCGTCTGCGTCCGATGCCGGTGGTGATGGTCTCATCCCTGACTGAGCGCAGTTCTGAGGCAACGCTACGTGCTTTAGAGCTTGGGGCAGTGGACTATGTTACCAAGCCCAGGATCGACATTATAAACGGCATACATGAGAGCGGGCAGGAGATTGTTGAAAAAATCAGGGTTGCATCCGGAGTGCGGATAAAGAGCCTGGTCCGCAAGCCAGCCTTGCTGCAGGTGGAAAAGAAGCATACTGCTGACGTGGTGTTGCCTTCTGTCAATAACCGGCTGCAGACCACCGATAAGGTGGTTATTGTCGGTGCATCCACTGGTGGAACCGAGGCGATCAAGGATGTTTTGATTGCGATGCCGGCTGATGCTCCCGGTATCCTGATTACCCAACATATGCCTGCTGCCTTTACCAGTGCTTTTGCCCGTAGGCTTGATGGCCTCTGCCGTATTGCGGTTAAGGAGGCCCAGGATGGCGAACGGGTTCTGCCGGGCCATGCTTATATCGCACCGGGTGATCGCCATCTCCTGTTGGATCGCTCTGGTGCCAATTATGTCACCCGGCTTTTGGACGGTCCAGCGGTCAGTCGGCATCGTCCTTCAGTTGATGTGTTGTTTCGTTCAGCTGCCAACTGCGCTGGTAAAAATGCCATCGGGGTGATCCTGACCGGTATGGGGGATGACGGTGCGACAGGCATGCTGGAGATGAAACAGGCCGGAGCTTATACCGTGGCGCAGGATGAAGAAAGCTGTGTTGTCTTCGGGATGCCCAGGGAGGCAATTGCCCGTGGGGGGGTGGATGAGATTGTCGCCTTGTCGGCAATAGCAGCCAGGGTGGTTGCACTGGTGTCTGGTCAGGGATTTCGGGCAATCAGGGTTTGATGAACAGAGTCGCTACGCTGTTTGACAGAAAGGAGAAGGGCCATGGCAAAGACAATTATGACGGTTGATGATTCAGCAAGTATCAGGCAGATGGTGGTCTTCACGCTGAAACAGGGTGGGTATGATGTGATTGAGGCCGGTGATGGCCGGGAAGCGCTATCCAAGCTGAACGGTACAAAGCCGGATATGATCATTACCGACCTGAACATGCCCAATCTGGACGGCATCGGCTTGATCCGTGCGGTGAGAAGTGATGCAACACGCCGCTTCTTACCGATTGTCATGCTCACCACCGAGTCACAGGATGCGCGCAAGCAGGAAGGGAAGGCTGCCGGTGCCACCGGCTGGATTGTTAAGCCGTTTATGCCGGAACAACTGCTTTCGGTGGTCAGGCGGGTGTTGGGGTAGCCATGGTTTCGCCTGCAAAAACTGCAGAAAAAGAAAAAGCCCCGAAAACGGGGCTTTTTTTACGACATCTAAACAGGCTTATTTCTTCTTGGCTGCCTTGATCTTCAGATCTTTCAGGCCTTTGCCGGGAGAGAACTTTGCCGAGGTCTTGGCAGCGATCTTGATTTCCTTGCCGGTCTGGGGGTTGCGGCCGGTGCGGGCTTTGCGAGAGATGGTGCTAAAGGTTCCGAAGCCTACCAGTGTTACCTTGTCGCCAGCCTTCAGAGCTGCTTCAGTAGCTGTCATAAAAGCTGCCAGAGCCTTTTCTGCCTGTGCCTTGGTGATGCCTGCATCTGTTGCCATTTTTGCTACGAGATCTGCCTTCTTCATCTGGGTACCCCCTTGGATTGGTTACAGTACAGGACGTCTCCTGCACCGTTTACAGCTTGTTTAAAGATGATAGCACCAGTTTTCCGGTCTGCAAGTGCTCAGCCAACATTTTTTTACCAATAGCCGTAAAAAAATCGGATTGATCTGTTTGCAGACCACCTTGTCTCTTACGCTGATCTGCTCTGCCAAGAAATAGTTGACACTGTTTCGGGCTGGCAGTAAGTATGAAAGGTAACGGCGGCCATGGGGCCGCCTCTTTTTTCAGATTCTTTTGCAGGAGGTGTCAGATGCAGATTGAAGTACTTCCCTTGGCCCCTGAACGGATGAAACAGAAGGTGGCTGATGAAACACAACTTGGCTTTGGCAAGCTGTTTACGGACCGGATGCTGCTGGTCGAATGGACCGCTGACAAAGGCTGGCATAATGCCCGGATCAAGCCCTATGAGCCGTTTGTGCTGGACCCGGCAACAACGGTATTGCACTATGCTCAGGAAATTTTTGAAGGACTCAAGGCCTATAAGTGGGATGATGGCCGGATTGCCCTGTTTCGCCCGGAGATGAATGCCCGGCGTTTCAATCAGTCCGCCAGCCGGATGTGCATGCCGGAGGTGCCTGAAGAGCTGTTTCTGGATGGTATCGACAAGCTGGTTGAGCTGGAAAAGGACTGGATCCCCTCTGCACCCGGCACCGCGCTGTATATCCGTCCAGCCATGATTGCGGTTGATCCCTATCTTGGGGTCAAGCCTGGCGACCATTATTACTTCTTTGTGATCCTTTCCCCGGTGGGGGCCTACTATGCTGCCGGCTTCAACCCGGTCAGCATCCTGGTGGAAGACAAATACGTCCGTTCTGTGGCAGGCGGCACCGGTGATGCCAAGACCGGCGGCAACTATGCCTCTTCTCTGAAGGCCGGTCTGGAGGCCAAGCAGAAAGGGTACGATCAGGTGCTCTGGCTGGATGGCAAGGAACGGCGCTATATTGAGGAAGTTGGTGCCATGAACATGTTCTTCGCCTATGGCAACCATATTGTCACCGCTCCTCTGACCGGTTCTATTTTGTCCGGTATTACCCGGGAATCTGTACTACGGTTGGCTGTTGAGCTTGGTTGTACGGTTGAAGAACGGTTGATTGACGTGAATGAACTGTTTACCGATCTGCGCAACGGCAAGGTGACCGAGGCCTTTGGCAGTGGCACTGCTGCAGTGGTAACTCCGGTAGGCAAGCTGGGGTACAAGGACGAGGCGCTGCAGGTTGGTAACGGTGGTGTTGGTACAATCACACAGAAGTTGTACGATGCACTGACCAGTATTCAGACCGGCAAACAGCCTGATCGTTTTGGCTGGATCAGGTTTGTTGACGCGGTCTGATCCGGTCTGGACAGTTTGATCTGACGATGCAGAAGAAAGGGGCATGAACCGATGGTTTGTGCCCCTTTTCGTGTTAGGAGGGGGCCATGGAAACGGCTGAACTTCAGGTGAAGACAACACAGAAGAACGTTATGGTGCCGATCAGCGGTCAGGTAACGGCGTTGCTACGGCAGCGTGGCTGGCAGGACGGCATCCTGACTGTCTTTGTGCCCCATACCACTGCCGGGGTCACCATCAATGAAAATGCAGACCCGGATGTGGCCCGTGATATGACTTGGTTCATGGAACAGTTGGTACCGAACGTCTCCGGCTTTCGCCATGCAGAGGGTAATTCAGATGCCCATATCAAGGCCAGCCTGTTCGGTTCTTCCGTGCAGGTAATTGTGCGTGGTGGTATACTCTGGTTGGGAACCTGGCAGGGGATCTACTTCTGTGAGTTTGATGGACCACGCAGCCGGACTGTGCAGCTGGCGTTTCAGGGATAGGAGGAATCGATGAAAACAATCATACTGGCGCTGTTACTATTGATTTCAGCAGGTCTGGCCTGGGCAGATGGTGATTACCGTGGAGATGAACGCTGTCCGAGGCCTACGGACTGGTCAAACTACTCTGAACCGTACTATCCGCGGGATCACCCCACCGAGTATCCCACCTTTTACAAGGCCGACCGGCCCGGCTGGTCTTGCTCATACCAGCGTGAGGATGGCGTGGTTGTCCAGTATGGTGACAGCCGTACTCCCCAGGAACAGTGGTTGGCAATCTTTGGCGGAGGTAGCGGAGACCAGAATTAGTCCGCGTATTCTTCCTTTCTAAGCCCATATCGCTTGATCTTGCGGTACAACGTTGCTACGTTCATACCGGCTTCCTTGGCGGCGCTATCCACGGCACCGCCATGTTTGCGTAGCAGGTCCCGCAGCAGATCCCGTTCAAACCGTTCCAGCGCCTCGGTAAAGGGCATGTCATCGGACAGGACCGGCCCAGCCTGGACCGTTGCCGGTATGATCCGGCCTTCCGGCAGATCAATTACCTGTCCCAGGGTATCCAGGCTGATATAGTCGCTGGCTTCCATGGCCATGCAGGCCTCAATCACGTTACGCAGCTGGCGAATGTTGCCGGGCCATTCAAAGGTGCAGAGGATCTGCATTGCATCCCGCTCAAAAGCTTTGACTGCGGTGCCGAATTTCTGGTTTTGCAGGTGGATGAAGTGGGCAGCCAGCAGCGGAATATCCTCAATCCTTTCCCGTAGTGGCGGCAGGTGCAGGTTGACGACATTAAGCCGGTAGTAGAGATCTTCCCGGAATGTGCCGGTTCTGACCCCTTCCTTCAGGTCGGCGTTGGTGGCCGAGATGATCCGCACATCCACCCTGGTGGAGTTGGTGTCACCCACCCGACGAAACTCTTTTTCCTGCAGAAAACGGAGCAGGGTCTTCTGGACGTTCATCGGCAGGTTGCCCACCTCATCCAGAAACAGGGTGCCGCCGTCGGCCGCTTCCAACAGGCCCTGCCGGTTTTCCATGGCACCAGTAAAGGCCCCTTTGCGATAGCCGAATAGTTCGCTTTCCAGGATGCTCTCCGGCAGACCGCCGCAGTTAACTGCCATAAATTTACTGTCTTTGCGGTTGGAGTGGGTATGCACTGCCTGGGCGATCAGCTCTTTGCCGGTGCCGGATTCACCGGTAATCAGGATCGAGGTGTCCCGTCCTGCCACCTTGGCAACCTTATCCAGCACATTGCGTAGGGCCCCTGATGAGCCGATGATGTTGTCAAACTGTAGCTTCTCTTCAATCTCCCGCCGCAGCTCCCGGTTTTCTTCAGTCAGCTGGGCCTGCTGCAGGGCGTTTTTGACCCGGAAGACCAGTTCATCCGGCTCAAACGGCTTGGTCAGCATGTCATAGGCCCCTTTGCGCAGGGCCTGAATCGACATCTCCACCGTGGCATAGGCGGTGATGATGATCACCGGAATATCGCGGCATTTTTCCTTTACCCGTTGCAGGACTTCAAGGCCGGTCATGCCGGGCATTTTGATATCGGTAATCACCAGATCCCAGGCGCCGGGCGAAAATTCCTCCACCGCCTTGACCGGGTTGGTGTAGGCCCGCACCAGATAGCCGCTGTCAAGCAGCACCTGTTCCATCATCCGGCACAGTCCCTCTTCATTATCGATCAGCAGAATACGCTGTTTGTCGGTCATACCAGTTCCTCATGGTCTATGGGTAAAATCACGGTTACGGTGGTTCCTTTACCGGCTTCACTTGTAATGGTGATATCGCCGTGGTGCATCTCTACAATCTGGCGGGTGATGGCCAGCCCCAGGCCGGTGCCGCGGGCCTTGGTGGTGTAGAATGGCTCAAAGATCTTTTCCAGGCTTTCCTGGGGGATACCGCAGCCGGTGTCCTGGAAGCTGATGGTAATGGTCCGATCCGGGCCTGCTTCGGTTCTGACCTGCAGAGTCCCTCCCTCCGGCATGGCTCCGCCAGCGTTCAGGATCAGGTTGATGGCCACCTGACGCAGCTGATCTCCGTCCAGCAGGACTTTTGGCAGATTGGCCTCAAAGCCGGACTGGATGGTGACCCCCCGCATATCGGTATGGTTGGCGGCAAATTCGACAATTTCTTTCAGGAGCTCGTTCAGATCAGTCAGCTCCAGCGTGGGGCGCGGTGTACGGGCATAGGAGAGCAGATCCTGCACGATCTTTTTGCAGCGTTTGCTTTCACGCTTGATTTCATGGATGTATTTGTAATGGGGGTCTTCAGGGGAGAGCTTTCCCTCCAGATAGGCGGCGTACCCCAGAATAACTCCCAGCGGGTTATTAATCTCGTGGGCTACGCCCGATGAGAGTACCCCCAATGAGGCCATCTTGCCCTGTTGCGCCAGGGCGCTTTCCATCTCTTGATTGCGCTGGATAATGTTGGTCATATGGTTGAAGGCGGTGGCCATCTCAGCCAGTTCATCGCTGCCAACCACCTCCATCCGTGCCTGCATATCTCCTCTTTTGACTTTGCGGATCGTCTCAATCATATGGGTGATCGGATTGGTTGCCACGGTCGAGGCATAAAAAACCAGTAAAATAGCTAGAAAACCGACAATGCTGATCAGAATCAGGGTGCTTACGAAGATATGGTGCTTAATGGAGTTTGCTTCCTTATAGAATTCATCTTCATAGGAACCGACCGCCACAATCCAGTCCCAGGTTGGGAAATATTCGTAGCGTACTATTTTCATTCTTGGTTTTGCATCACCCACATTCTTCCAGGGGTAACGGATCCAGCCGCTTTTGTTTTCAACCATCTCGCGGATAAAGGGATTGCCGTTGGAATCCTTGGCATCAATGATGGTGCGTCCTTCAGCCTCTGGATGGATCTTCAGGGTGCCGCTGCGGTCAATGCAGTAGATGTAACCGGTTTTACCGACGCGCTTGTTTTTGATTTTTACCTTCAGGGCCGCAAAGGCCTGGGATGCCAGTTCATTTTCCAGGCTGCCGGAGATCTGTTCGCGATAGTCCTGATACTGTTTGTCGTAGGAACGCAGCAGGTCAATGGTGAACTCCGCCATATGCTGCAGGTCGTCTTTACTGGTCTGAGTGATGCCAAGGTAGGCTTTCTGGTTGGCAATAAAGCCGGTTACCAGCGCCACCACGATAATCGGAGCGATTACCAGCGGTAGTACCAGCAGCAGCAGTTTGCTGCGCAGTTTCATGTGTTGTAATGCCTTTTTCAGCATAGCAGCCTGTCTTGCACGGTGTGAGATCAGTTAACCGTGGCGTTAATGTGGTTGTAACGGTTCCAGCAGACGAATAATCTGTGCCTGTTGCGACTCGGAAATCGTTGTGAAGTTGACACCGATACCGGGAACATGATGTTTCCCTGTTCCCCAATGGCGTAACCAGCAAATAGTGGCAATGACCGGAGCGGTATCAGCAAGGTCGATAAATTGAATACTGACCTGCTGTTCAAGCTGCCATTCCGGATTGGCCGAGAACAAAAAGCATCCTTTGGGAGAGACATTCAGTGTGACCGTCCGTTCAGGGCTGTCCTGTGCAGTCGTCATAAGTAGTGCTTGCAGGTGGAGCGGGTATCGGTCTTTAGGGCGAACCATGCGTGGGGTGAACCCCTTGCAGAGTTCCGCAAATTCATCAACTGATTTGGCAATGCCTTGGGTGTCGTTGGCGGTCAGCAGTTTAATGCTGTCGGTTGCCGGAGCAATATTCAGGTAGGCACTGGGGAGCGCCTTCAGGATATCCTCTGTGGCGGTCTTGTCACCGGGTGAGGCCTTGATCAATACCGGCATATCCAGCAAAATACCACTCAGCGGTGTGCCTGATGCCAGGAGTGCCACCTCTTTTAGCTCTGAAATGGCAAGGCATGAGATGCCGCGTGCATCCAGTGCTTCCCGGTAAAGCTGGGTGCGGCTTGCACTGCGGGATACCAGCAGAACAAGTGGGCTGCTCATGGGCGGAATCCTTCCTGCGGTACCAGAGCAGCGGTTGCAGCCTGGATAATATCCTGGTGGTGCAGCCATGCCAGGGCGGCTTCACGACGGCCCCAGGGGGTCTCACATTCAAAACAGCTGTCCGGTATCAGTTCCCGACACATCCGCGGACGGGCCTCAAAGGCAAGACTGCATCCGGTTGGGGTCAGATAGATGCAGTCATCTGCAGCGGTTATGTCAACACTGTCTTTGCCCTGTTCACTCAACGTTGCCGGTCTGGGGTACTGGATAATCCGGCCTGGATCAGGAGCGGTGACGCCTGGGGTGTAGGGTACGCCATAATGTGTTTCCAGAACCCATTCTGTCTGTAAGAGTAACGTTGCCAGCGCAGCTGCCGGATCCGGAAGCGCCAAGAACCGCTCCGGGGCTTCAATGCCTGGCCTGGTGCGACAGCATTGTCCGCCACAGCGGGCGCAAAGCGTTTGATGCTCGTTGTTTTTGAGTCTGTTCATCCGGGGATGTTCCTGTTGTTGTATACATTACGTTTGATATTTTTGTTTGTTGCATAAATGCGATATCAATGTAAAGCAAAAACAGTCTTTTGCAAAACGGCAAATCTAGTGTCTACGGGTGGTTATCTGCTGTTTTACTGTGAAACGCTGTTTGCATTGCTGCAAGGGGGGATGGATACTATAAAAACAACATATTTCTGAATTTTTGTTAACATGCAGATATTAAACATAAAAAAACCTTTTTGTGAGATGCGGTGGTTTGGCACGTCAGTTGCGTTAGTCAGGCAACACAGTTTGCCTAAACTCTATCATCCACGAGGAGGGTGTTCATGTCTGATCAGAATCCGCACAAAAGCAAGGGCTGGCAAGTGGTTATTGCCGGTACCGGTATTAACCTGGCCCTGGGCGTCCTGTACGCCTGGAGTATCTTTAAAGAGGCCATTGTCGGTTCCATCAAGGCCGGTGGTCCCGGTGCCTTCCAATGGGAATTGACCTCGGTCGGTACCCCCTATGCGGTCTGCTGCCTGACCTTTGCCTTTGCCATGATCATTGCCGGTAAGGCCCAGGACAAGATCGGTCCGGCCAAAACAGCGTTGATCGGCGGTCTTTTGGTGGGAGCCGGTTTTGTCCTGCTCGGTTTTACCAACAGCTTTGTCGGCTGGGTGGTCGGTTTCGGTGTGCTGGCCGGCGCCGGTTTTGGTTTTGGCTATTCAGCAGCCACGCCCCCTGCCATTAAGTGGTTCTCCTCTGCCAAGACCGGTTTGGTGGCCGGTATTGTGGTTGGTGGTTTCGGA